>JAPKCE010000626.1 GCA_028823075.1 Myxococcota bacterium | reverse complement strand
GGCGATCACTACCGGGTCTTCATCGACGAGCTGGGCCTCGATGAAGGGCAAAAACCGAGGCGCTGAAAAGCAGCCCGAGCTATCCATAACGGCCGCTAAGACCTCGGCGCGACGCTTGGGATCGGCCTTGGTGCTCAAACGCTTCAGGGCTTTTTCAATAGGCCCAGCATCGCGAAACCCGTGCCGCTGAGGCCCCCGGCAGACCGCTTTTAAATTGGCCAGCGCCGCCAATTGCTTGCCCCCGTCTTTAACCAACAATTGGCGCGCCGCCTGACCCACATTGTCAGGCTTTGGCGGGCCGCCAAGCAGCAAGACCGAAGTCAGAAGTGTGCAGATCAAGGGCTGCTAAATCTCGTTGAACATATAGGGCAGGATCGCATCGAGACGCTGTTGGACGGCGTCGGGGTACAAGAACCACAGCGCTGCTGCCACCGAACTCACCAACGAGTTCCCGTCCTGAGGCGTGAAGCAAAAGCCAATAACCTCTCGCTTGTTTCGAACCATCAGAGTCGAGGTGGGAACCACCGACTGGTTGAGAATCCGACCGTAGAAACCATGGTCGCGCCCAAAGCTGAAGATCGAATTGGCGCTTTTACGTTCGGTCATAGCGATCCAATCGTCGGCGCGCATGCGAGCCTGGACCTCTTCGACCGTAATGTCGCGGTTCATCTGCAGCGCAAAGTGCATCTGGTGCATGTACTGGCTGTTGAGCTTGACCGCCGACGAGAAAATCTCCGCGTCGTGACCGAGGGTTTGCAGAAGGTGCCATGCGTCTCGGGCGTGATGCGTGCCAAAACGCTCGTCGCTATGACCGCCGACTTGCGGGCTGGGAATGAACGATTCGTCCTGACTAATATCGTTGGCGCGGCGCATCAGTAAGAAGCGACCGTTTTCCAGATCGAGCCCACCGCGATCGTTACCGGTAATACATTTAACTACGCGCGTCAGGTTGTGGGTGTTGCAACTAACCACCTGCAAATAACGATCGTCGCCTGGTACCAAGCTCTCATCGTTAATGCCGCGAGCGTACATTTTACCAAAACCGAATTCGGAACCCTGAGCGATAAAGCCGCGAGGGCCATCGACATGTTGGTAGATGCGCTCTTTGTTGGCGTTTCCGGCCGGCGTGCAATCGATCACCACCGTGGCGCGCGCCATGGCTTCATCGTTGTTGTAAACCGGTCGGTGACCAAGGGCCTCGAAGTCAGAGCGCACATCGGCGTCAACCGCCAGCTTGGCGCCACGACGAATCAGCGCCTCGACCTTAGCCTTTTCACGAGCGATGGGCGTGCGCTTGTGAAAAGTAACCTCGTCGATCCCAAATTCCTTTTGAAAGCGGCAGAGTAAACCGATGAGCGGCTCGCCGATCGTACCGGTTCCGACCACATGAACATTGCGCCTAGTCATAATCTATCCCCCTTAAGGGTATGATGGTGGAGGCGCTTTTGCGGGCCCGGCAAGGTGGGTCAACCCAAGTTTTTGCTGCTTGCCCAGGCCTGCGCGAAGGTCATGTCCGCGGCAAGGCTGTCGCTAAAGGTAAAACTGCGTCTAATGAGCGAGCTTTTCGGCGGTAAATACCAACTCAAAAAACGCCTCGGAGTCGGGGGCATGGCCGAAGTCTGGCTGGCCGAGTTAAAGGGCCCGCAGGGCTTTAGTCGCCAACTGGTGATCAAACGCATTTTGCCGCATCTCGCCGACGACGATAATTTCCTCAGTATGTTTGAAGATGAAGCTCGCTTGGCCGCTCGCCTCAATCACCCCCACGCCGTGCGGGTCGAGGAGTTCGGA
>JAPKCE010000625.1 GCA_028823075.1 Myxococcota bacterium | reverse complement strand
CTATGCTCGTGCGACTTTGTTTTGGGGCACCGACCCCCGCGCCATGAGCAGTGGGAAAGTAGAAATTCAGCCGGCTCTCAAGGCCGCTGAGATTTTAGACAACCTGTTAACAGGCCTCGAAGAGGGCGACAGCTTAACCGCCGAACAAGAGGCCGAGGCGCGCTGGATGTATTCCGTGGCGGTAACGCCGCGCTTTGCCAACGAGTTCCATTCGGCAATCGACGAACTGCGCAAAGCTGTCGAGTTACGTCCAACCGATGCTTTTTATGCTGAAGCCTTGGAGCGCGCTCAGCGCGACCAGGCTGCTTATGAAGCGGTGGTCGACGGCTGCCGGACGGCCGACGAAGAGCAACTCACTGCGCGCCGGAAAACGCTCATGAAGCAGGCGGAGAGCTTGGCGAAGGCCGGATTAATCACCGCCACCGTCGCGAAGTATCGAGACGCTGTGCGCTGTGCTCCGCATCATCGCGACGGCTATCAGTACTTGGCGCGTGCGCTGGCTTCGGTGGGGCGCCAAACCGAGGCCATCGGCGTGCTCGACGCGTTACCCCCGGCTCTGCAAAGTGATCTTAGCCTGATCGAGCAGAAGGCATTTATCATTCAGAATTTACCGAGCCCTGCCGGTGTTAGCACCGAAGAGCGCTTGGCGTGGCGCGCCAAACAACGGCTCAAGGCCCACACGATCTGGTTATACGTTGCCAAACAAGCACCAAAACGTCCGATGGCCTGGCTTAATCTAGCCGAGAGCGCCCTCAGCGACGGATCGGGACCGGCCATGGCGAAGGCTTTTTTGAACAAGGCAATTGGCGACCGACCAACGATGGCGGCAAAGGGCCGTGTGCGCCAACTCAAGGACCGCATCGACTCGGCGCTCAAACCGGGGACGCCAATTCCAGAAGTTAATCTTGGTGGCGGCGAATCGACTGATGCCGGTACTGCCGACGCGGAGCCGGTGCCCTGATCAGCTCACTGCCGGACATCATATGGGCGCAAACCGCCTTTGCGCTCATCTTCTTCTTCATGGGCGCGAGCATCGGTTCGTTTTTGAATGTCTTGGCCTACCGCCTACCGCTGGGACGCTCGGTGGTGCATCCGGGTTCCGCCTGCCCGTCCTGTGAAAAACCTATAGCTTGGTACGACAACTTGCCGGTGCTTTCCTGGTTTGTGCTGCGCGGCCAATGTCGTCACTGCAAGGCAGCTTTCAGTATTCGCTATGCCGCCATCGAGGCGTTTTTCGGCCTAGTCACAGTGCTGGCGGTGCTGCGTTGGGACCTCAGCGTGCAAGCTCTGAACGTGGTCGTGTTGAGCGCTATTTTACTGACCATCGCCCTCATCGATCACGACAGTTGGCTCATCGATGACCGCATGAGTGGAGCCGTGGCACTTTGTGGTCTGGGTGGTCACTTTTTGAGTCTATACGTTGACGCCGACCTAGAAATGACTGCGGCGGCGCTCTCCACCGCCACTCATCTGGGCGCCGGCTTAATTGCTTTTGCCATGCTTTGGGGCATCGGATGGGTGATGGGCAAGGCTTTGAATAAAGAGGCATTAGGCGGGGGAGACGCCCCTCTTTTTGCCGCCATAATCTGCGCTACGGGCTTTGCGGGCTTGCTGCCGGTGTTGATGTTAGCGTCGCTGCAAGGGCTCATCGGCTGGGCGCTTCTGGCTAAGTTCGGTGGTATCGGCAATCGTGAAGTCCAACATGAGGACGGTTGGGAGCCCGAGAGCGGTTCCCTCCCCTTGGGCATATTTTTAGCGCTCGCCGGGATCGAGGTCTTGCTTATTGGCGAGGG
>JAPKCE010000624.1 GCA_028823075.1 Myxococcota bacterium | reverse complement strand
CCAGTTCGCTTGTGCAGCAGACGAGAAAAGAAGCACGAAAGCGAGGGTGCGCATCAGCCGGCTTCCTTGAACAGGAAGGGCCAATTAACGACCACCACGCCGCCGCCTCGCGGCTTATCAAAAGCCCAAGCACGAATTTTATTGATGATGCAGCGGGTCAAGGCATCGTTCGCCAGCGTCGTGCCTTGGGTGCGCGCTTTAGCCGACCGCACTCGGCCGTTAGGCCCAATCACCCATTGCATGACGAGCTTGCCTTCGAGGCCCGGGGTGCGCATCAACTCCAACTCGTAGCAATACTTGATCTGCGCCCGGTGCCTACGCACCACGCGCTCGACGACTTTGCGGTCGAGGTTGCCCTTAACCTTGCTGCCAGCCGAGTTAAGGCTGATCTTAAGCCTCTTTTTATCCCCCAGGTTTCGCTGCTGCTTACCGTAATTACGATCGCTCGAGCGCCCCCGAGTGTTGACGCGTTTGAGCGCCACGACGCTGTTCGCTCGGCGCACAGCATCATTGTTGGTTAGACCCACCAAGTTGGCGTTCGGGTCCACTGCCGAGATCGAACCGAGGGCGTTCGACAACTCGCTGTTCCCCGCGCTCAAGGCTTCGCTCGCTACCCCTGCAGCACCACCAAAGAGGCTGTCGATAGCCTTTTCCCCTGCCTCGACATCGGCTGCGGTTGGCTTGGTTTTACCGGGGGTGTCGTCAATCTTTTTGGCCTCAGTCGAAGATTTTTTGATATCCTTTGACTTGGCTTTGGTTTTCGCTTTTTTCTTTTCGGCGTCCGGATCCTTCTTTGGCCTCGGCTGAATAATTAAGCGCACAAAACGGTTGGGCGCCTTGGTCAGAGCATCTTCCAAACTCACCACCCGAGGTGGGTGCAAGGAGAGCAAGATTACCATCGCCGCATGCAGTAACAAGCTGATCAGCAGCAGATTGAGAAAATCGAAGTTTATTTGGCTCAGCCAGGACGTAGGCCAAGGCCGAGCGGCCGGGACCAAGCGGTAATCGAGTTGGATGGGGCCGCAAGTAAAGCTGCCCGAATCGTTGACACCGATGGGTGCTCCGACGCTATCACCTTGCCGAAAGAAGCCCGGGACAAGCTCCGGCTTGGTCACCTTGCCGCCACCATGCGCAGGGAGCCAAACCTCGCGGCTAGGGATATGTACTGTCCAACCTCGCTCACCGCGAGCAAACAGCGTTCGCCCTTCGTAGCGAGAGCCTTCGACCGGAACTTCAAGCTCCTTACCGATACGCACTTCAGCGTTCCGAAAGTGAGCGAGCTCGATGCGTTGCCCCTGGTACAATAGACCGACTTCGAGGGCGGCTGAACCGGGGACGACCACGGACTCAGGTTCAACCCAAACGCGTTCCATCTCGAGAAGCTCAGGAGCCACAGCGACGGTTTGGGTCGCCGTCGGCTCCGGTGCCGAGACTTGTGCGACGGTCGCTGTTGCAGCTTTCACAGGGTCGGGACGCTCGCTTTTGGCGACTCGCCGCTCGACTTCTTCTTGTACTGCGCGAGCTTCACGACTCGCTGCAAAGACTTCGCTCAAGCTGCCGCCACTCTCCTCGGTATCGTCTTCCTCGATGCGCAGAAAAGTGACGTCGCTGCGGCCAAAGTTAAGCACATCGCCTATACCCATGGCAGCCTGCTCGACGCTCTCGCCGTTGACGTTAATACCGCCCGCTCCACCGGTGTCAAAGGCCATCAAGCTGCCGTCGCTTTGCACATCGATACGCGCATGCAGACGGCTCGCTGTAGCGTCAGCAAGGCGAAGGTCGGCAGTGCTCAAA
>JAPKCE010000623.1 GCA_028823075.1 Myxococcota bacterium | reverse complement strand
AGCGAGAAAGCGCTCGTCGATTCGAAAAACAAGTCGGCGTCATCGCCGCCGCGAGACAAGGCGACGCTGAGCAGGCGCTGAGCGCTCGCATCGTCAATATCAAAGGGATCGTTATGCACGCTAATTTTCCTCCAGAAACGGGCGACTTTGCAAGCAGCCGCAATCGCTTTATCATCGATCGAACGCCGAGGGCTTAACACCTATCGGTATCTTTGGAGGCGCACAGTGCAGCAGCAGAGCCAAGGCGACAAGAGGGGTCATGTTTTGGTCTGTCACGGGCCTTCGTGCAGCCTCGGTCATGGCGGTATTTTACCTGGTAATGCCGAGCAAAAACTCGTGGATTGTAGCGTTCAAACGGGCGGGTGTTTGGGCATGTGCCCAGTCGGCCCCAACGCTATCGTTCGCCGCACAGCGATTGAGGACAACCTCGAAGGCCGACGAATTAACAAGGACGATAGCATCCTTTGCGGCATCGCCGATGTCGATGAGTTGGTCGTATTGGCGCAAAAAAGCTTAGCTTCTGAGGTGGCGCCTCGGCTGCTTAAAGGAAGTGTGGCACCTAAGAACTTACGCCGCTAAGCGACAAAACCAAGCTCCGTATGATCACCCAGCGGCACCCAGCGGCGACTGCGAGTCGGCCGTTTCACTCGCGCTGCTAAAGGCAGGGGTTTCGAATCACCGCCGCGACCATTAAAATGAGCTAACAGCGCCTCAAACCCCTCACCCGCACAGGCCTCAAAGCGTTTTGCTTCAAGTTTTAAAGCGCGCTCAAACTCGGCGCAGTCGACGAAGCGCTGTTTGGGGTCGCGATGCAGAGCTTGGTCGATCAGTGCGATCACCGAAGGCGGCAGGCCAGTGGTAACCTCAGCGATGCTCGGCAGTTCACTGTAAAGGATGCGCCCCAAAGTGCGTGCGGGGGTGGTGTCGGCGAGTAAACGGCGACAGGCCAACAACTCGAAAAGCACGACAGCTAAGCTGAACTGGTCGGCGCGGTGGTCTATTTGTTCGGCCGATGCCTGTTGCGGTCCCATGTAGGCGAGCTTGCCGCAGAGGGTTCCATTGGCGGTGATACGCTGGTTACAATCAGCTCGAGCCACACCAAAATCGATGAGTTTAGCGGTCCCACTGGCGTCGATGAGCACGTTGTCAGGGCTGACATCGCGATGCACCAAATTGAGCGGGTTACCCTGAACATCAGTGGCACTATGAGCGCGATGCAAAGCGCCGGCGATTTCACCGGCGAGGCGCAGGCAGAGTCCGAGCGGCAGCGTCGTTCCGGCGCCATGTGCCAACTCGGCGAGCTGGCGCAGGCTCATACCATCAACAAACTCAAAGACGATGAAGGGCGCATCACCAACGTAGCCATGGTCGAGTTGGCGAACAAGATTCTGGTGACTGAGCAAGCGACCGATGCGCGCCTCATCGCGAAAGCAAAGACGTACGGAAGGGTCGTCATCGAGATGGGGCAAAATTCGCTTGATAGCCACGGGGCGACCGTCATCACGCTCGGCAAGCCAAACTTCAGCCATTCCACCCGCACCTAAACGACGTTTAAGGCGATAGCGTCCAGCAAACCAGCGGCGAGTTGTCAGCGGAGCAACGAGGCGTTGTAATAAAACGTTCATAATGGGCATCCTTCGAGCGGCGCGTCCTTGCTTTGCTCGGTGTGATGGGCCGTTTCGCTGCAATCAGCAGTGAACTCCTTGTCGTACCTATCATCGGACCCCTCATCACTTCCGTTTAGGCCAGCGCATTCTGCCCCCCCTTCCCCCCCCACGCTCGTCGGGCTTGTTCGCCCGACGAGCG
>JAPKCE010000622.1 GCA_028823075.1 Myxococcota bacterium | reverse complement strand
CTCGGCCCCTTCGAAATAATTGAACCCATCGGCGAAGGCGGCATGGGCACCGTTTGGCGCGCTGAGCACCGCAAGCAACGAGTCCCGGTCGCCGTTAAGTTCGTCCTGCCCAAAGGTGGCACCAGTGAAAAGCTGCTGCTGCGTTTTGCCGATGAAGTGCGTGCCGTTGCTGGCCTTAGCCATCCCGGAATTGTTAGCGTTTTTGATTACGGAACGGTGCCGAAAGCCCTCGAAGAGTCGACGGGCGGCGCTGTTTTGGCCGACACCCCTTGGCTGGCGATGGAATTGATCACCGGTGGCAATATCAAAAACATGGCACCGAGAAACTGGGCGGAACTGCATCATCGGCTGAGTGAAATCCTGCGTGCCCTAGGGTCGGCGCACGCCCGAGGTATTCTTCACCGCGACCTAAAACCAGATAATATTTTGATCTCGGGAAAAGGCGATCTGCGCAGCGGCCTACGCCTCGTCGATTTCGGCTTGGCTTTTCTCGAGGCCGACGTTCACAGCAACGAGCAGCGTGCCGCGGGCACGCCGCGCTACATGGCGCCCGAACAGCTCTTGTCGAACTGGCGCGACTTTGGCCCTTGGACCGATCTGTACGCGCTCGGCTGCCTCGGTTGGCAATTGGCCACGGGCGCGACGCCTTTTCACACCTGTAAAAGTTTCCGCCAGTTGGTGCGCGCACATCTTCACCTGGCGGCGCCGCAGTTTCAGCCCCTGTTTCCGATACCTGACAGTTTTGAGGGCTGGCTGCGAACTTTGCTGGCCAAAAGACGAACCGACCGCTTCCGCTTTGCTGCCGACGCGCTAGCAGCCCTACCCCCAGTCGAGGTGGCAGCGAGTTTAAATTTTAGCCGAGAGGTCGCTGATCTGCTGGATGATGCGCCCGACGTCAACGCGACTGCCCCAGCATTACCGAGTCTCGCTACCATCGAAATTGGCACTGAAGACTCAGTAATCGACGACCGCACGGCAGTGACGTTGCCGAAACTCGGAAGGCTCTCTGAGTTGCAAGTCCCCCCCCTACCCGGGGTAACGAACCTCGATGAGACCATACCTGAAATGCCTGATGACTGGTTGGCCGACGATGAAGAAAGCAGTCGGTTGCAACTGCTTGGCGTGGGCCTAGGGCTCTTCGGTTTACGCGCTACCAACCTCGTTGGCCGAAAGCGGGAACGCACGCAATTATGGAAAGGGCTACTCAGAGTTCGGCGCAGCCAAAAGCCCCATATTTTACTGCTCTCCGGCGGTCCTGGCTGTGGTAAATCTCGGCTGGCTGACTGGCTGGTCCATCGCGCTCATGAGCTTGGTGCCGCGGTCCCTCTACGTTGTACTCACGACCCACAGACCAGCAGCGCAAGCGGCCTTCCGGCGATGGTCCAACACCATCTACACACTGCGGGCTTGCGGCGCGACGAACTGGAAGACCGGGTCGCCAAACTACTGGACCGTCAGGGCGTCGCCGATGCCTACGAGGTGCGCGCCTTATGCGATTTTATCGACAACGACCAAGATTCTAGCCTCAGCGATTTTTCGGTGAGTATACAATTTCAAAGCCCCACTGAACGCATGGCTTTGATGGTACGTTTTCTCGCGCGCAGTGCGGCGAGACGCCCGGTGATTCTCTGGATGGATGATGTCCAATGGGGTGATGAGGCGCTCATGCTGGCGCGCGCTTTACAACGTCTACCCGCCGAGCAGAAATGTCCGGTTTTGGTCGTGATGACCTTGCGTCAGGATCTTCTTGAAGACCGCCCACTTGAACGAATGTTGCTGAGTGAGTTGGACGAGAACAGCTTACACCGTCT
>JAPKCE010000067.1 GCA_028823075.1 Myxococcota bacterium | reverse complement strand
GTTGTTAAAAGCTTTCTAAGCTCGGTTAAAACGAAGGCTTTGGGCGAGATCGTCAAACTCGAAGCAGGCAAGGATGGAAAGCGTAAGAAGGTTCGCCCCGGCGATCACTTCACCTACATCTGCCTAAAAGAGCTCGAAGCGCTGATGGGGCCCCAAGATACGGACCTGATCGGCAACAAGTCGCTGTCGGTGATGATGGTCGGCTTGCAGGGCTCGGGTAAAACGACCACCGCCGCTAAAATTGCTCGCAAGCTCAAGAACGAAGGCCGGCGCCCCCTACTCGTCGCCGCGGATATCTACCGCCCAGCAGCCGTTGAGCAGCTTAAAACCTTGGGTAAGCAGCTTGGCGTTCCGGTCTTTCATGAGCCCGGTGCCGACGCCCTGACCCAATGCGTCAATGGCCAAAAAGAGGCGCATAAAAAAGGCTGCAACGCGATCATCTACGATACCGCGGGTCGGTTGGCGCTAGATGAACCCTTAATGGCCGAACTCGAACAGATCAAAGCGGCTGTCGAGCCCGGTAATATCTTACTCGTCGTCGATGCGATGATCGGCCAAGATGCGGTGCGCACGGCGGCGGAATTCAACCGTCGCTTGGAAATCTCGGGGTTCTGCCTGAGCAAGCTCGATGGCGATGCCCGCGGCGGCGCGGCGATCTCGATCAAGGCCGTTACCGGCAAACCGATCAAGTTCCTCGGAACCGGTGAAACAACGGATAAGCTCGAGGTCTTCCGCCCAGAAGGCTTGGCCCAACGCATCCTCGGCATGGGTGATATCACGGGCCTGATGGAAGACTTCGAAGGCCTGGTCGACGAAGATGAGGCCGAGGCCGACGCTAAGAAGCTGCTGAGCGGACAGTTTACCCTGGATGATTTCGTCAAGCAGATCGATCTGATCAGTAAGATGGGCAGCCTAAAGGGTGTCATGGACCGTATGCCGGGCATGAGCGACATGGCTGACTCCGGGCAGCTCGATGATAAAATCCTACACCGCTTCAAAGCGATGATTCAGTCGATGACCAAAGGCGAGCGCAATGAGCCTGGCCTGATTAACGCCAGCCGTAGGCGGCGTATCGCCAAAGGCTCCGGTCATAAACCCGACGCGGTGGGCGATCTGATCAAACGCTTTAATAGCATGAAGCAGATGATGAGCGTTTTGGGCACTAACCCGGGATTACTCGGAAACATGCCTGGGTTTAAACAGTTTTCGGCGATGCAGAAGATGAAGGGCATCGACCCGAGTCAGATGTTCGGCGATATGATGGGCATGCCCGGCGCCGAGGGCGGCGCGCAGCAGATGCGTCTACCTAAAGGTATGCCGCGCGGCTTTACACCGCCTGGCTATTCGGGCGGAGGCACCCCGGTAGAACGCGATGCAAAGGGGCGAGCGAAAGCTAAAGCCAAGCGCAAAGCCGCGAAGAAGTCGCGTAAAAAGAAGCGCTAAAAGGCGCGGATGAGCACCGACTCGTCAAGGCTCCTCAGAACCGCTTTTAGAAGGGGCTGTCCGCCTTCGACAAGTTGGAGATCAGTAAACTCACCGACGTGAACTTGGGGTAGATTCAAAGTGGAAGACCCCACCGCGAGCGCTTTTACATTGCCGGCAAAAATATTCGCTAACTCGCCGATCAGATCAGTATAATCCTCGTCGCTCACTTCAGAGGCTTCCACCATGAAGACAGCCGCCGCCAGATCCCGGGCATGTTGCTTCTTCATGGTCAATGCAAGCCCGCCGTTCCAATCTCCATGAAAGCGCACGACACCGGTCACTAAGTCGCCGCTCGGCGCATTCTCGACGGTCGTAGGGACAGCCGTAACACCAAGAAAGTTCGTCCAAACCGAACAAGCAACCTTCAGCAGTTCAGTCTCGCTCAGCAAATCAAGAACCCAAGACGTCGAGATTACGAAAGCGTTCGCCGAGAATGTCCCGGGCAAATGGCTTGCCAAGTAAGTCGTCGACCCCGGTATCCAAGGCGGGCTGCCTTTGGCCAATAGTCACCTCGGTGGTCACCGTGAGAACCTCCTGCGATTTGAGCAACTCGAGTTCGGTAGATTTGAAGGCATCATGCGGCTAAATTCTAGCCTCGTCGAGTCCTTGCCGGCAACTCCTCAAGGCGGCATGGTCGAGGCGCATTTTAGGAGACCGCTGATGAGTAAGAACATCGACCAGCGTTTGGACATGGAACTTGAGAACATCCGCCAAGATGGTCTTTTTAAGGAAGAACGAATTATCCTTGGGCCCCAAGGTGCGCAGATCACTGTCGGCGATGATCGAGTGCTCAATTTCTGCGCCAACAACTATCTCGGCTTATCGAACGAAGCCTCGCTGATCGACGCAGCAAAAAAAGGTTTGGACGAATTCGGTTTCGGTATGAGCTCCGTTCGCTTCATCTGCGGCACCCAGAGCGCACATAAAACTCTAGAAGCTAAGGTAAGCGCGTTCTTTGGCTTTCAAGACACCATTCTCTACACCAGTTGTTTCGATGCCAACGGCGGACTCTTTGAAACGCTTCTGGGGGCTGAGGATGTAATCATCTCCGATGCGCTCAACCACGCCTCCATCATCGACGGGGTTCGGCTCTGTAAAGCGGCTCGCGAACGTTATGCGAACGCCGATATGGATGCACTTGAAGCCGCGCTCATCACTCATCAAGACAAACGTACACGGCTCATCACCACCGACGGTATTTTCTCTATGGACGGGATCTGCGCACCGCTAAAAGCGATCTGCGATTTGGCGGATAAATACGATGCTTTGGTGCATGTCGACGATTCGCACGCCAGCGGTTTTTTCGGCCCCAACGGGCGCGGTAGTATCGATCATTGCGGTGTCATGGGCCGAGTTGATATCATCACCAGCACGTTGGGCAAAGCGCTCGGCGGAGCCAGTGGCGGTTTCACCTGCGGCAGCACAGCGGTCGTCGCCATGCTGCGCCAACGCAGCCGTCCCTACCTTTTCTCCAACACCGTCGCACCGACCATCGTCGCCGCCTCCATCGCAGCCATCGACATGCTCAGCGAAAGCAGCGATCGCCGCGACCACCTCGAAGCGATGAGCCAGCAGTTCCGCGCCGCGATGCAGGCCGCCGGCTTCGACCTGGTTCCGGGCGTGCACCCCATTGTCCCAGTCATGCTCGGCGACGCCGCACTCGCCAGCCGCATGGCTGACGAACTGCTGGTTGAAGGCATTTATGTGATCGGGTTTAGCTTTCCTGTGGTGCCGCGCGACCAAGCGCGCATTCGCGTGCAGCTTTCGGCCGCACATAGCAGCGCTGACGTCGAGCGCGCCGTCGCTGCATTTATTAAGGTCGGCAAACGCTTAGCGGTGATCGCCTGACGCTGGAGAGTACAACCCAGCCTAATATTTGCAGGCGCCATTAGGGCACCAGCAAAGCTTATTCGGCTGCGGACAAGCGCAGGCGGTAAGTTCCCGTTGCGCTTCGCAAGAACAACTTAACTTCGACGAAGTAACGAAGCCCAGCTTGAAGGTCAGCGCTAATCCGGCAATTATGTCCCTCTCCAGCGTCGTCATTGGCAGCGATCTCAACACCTTGGGCATTGAGAAGGCGACAGACCGTATCGACGTCGCTCGAGGTTTCGATCACGCGGGCTCCGCCGCTTGTTGCAAAGAAATGGAACACATCTAAATCTCCACCGACCTCAATGTTTCCCGGTGTCAGCCCCTGATCAGCGACCAAAGTCGCAGCCTCGACGCTGTTGCCGTGATCATCACTGCGAGTACCTTGGGGCGCTTCTAAAAATAACCAATAACGGCCCGTACCGTCGTCATCTGAATGGCGCACATGAAAGTAATAGGTGCTGCCAGCGTCGAGGCGAGCGTTAATCTGACAGTTCCATAATAGGCCGCTGTTATCATCACTTTGCAACTCACGCCCCTGCACATCGGTAAGGCTGCATCTTGTGTCGGTCAGACCGATAGTCTTAAGACTGTAATCGCCGGTCAGGGCAGCGGTAAACCCAAAAACATCGACATCGAGTGCAGCGCCAATCTCCCCAGAAGCCGAGCTGGATTCAGCCATCACAGTCGCTCGCACCCGGTCGTTACCGTGATCATCGGGGACGGGCGGCGGCACCACGACCAACTCGTAGTCACCGATGCGCGTACCGTAGCTCTCGACTTTGATAAAATAATCACGACCGGCGACCAGTTCATGAGCGATTTGGCAGTTTAGCCCCGCGCCATCATCGTCATCGCGGGCGACCTGATCGGCATCGAGAAACAAGGTGCAGACCGTATCGAGCGAGCCGCGGGTATAAAGAACCCATTCACCGAGCCGGTTGCTACGAAAGCGAAACCAGTCGACATCGGCCTCTTGGTGGATCTCGCCAGGAGTAAACCGTCCAAACACGATGGCTGTGGCCTGCTGACGGCCATCGGAATGATCGTCCTCAGGCGCGGCGAGGACCGTGACTTCAAGACTCGATGAGCGAAGCCCGGAGTCCTGGTCGAGGGCGACGACTTGGAAACTCCCCGGCCGAGTGTCGCGGCGCGTCTGCCAAACATACATGAAATTACCTTCGTCGTCGGCCACGGCTTCATGCTGCTCAGTTTGCAGGCCTCCACTAGCCACTTGTAATTCCACCCGCGCTTGGGGGCTGAAGCCGGTTCCTGAAAAGCTGAAACTCTCACCCGCATTAGCCTGGTCCGGCTCGACGCTGATCTGCGGAGCGATCTCTTGCACAGCGATGATCTCGACATGCAGGGTGTAGATTCCGCTGCCGCCAGCGCTGAAGTGCTGGACGCGGACAAAGTACTCGGCACCGCCAATTAATTCTGCCTCAATTCGGCAGTTGAACTGTTCACCATCGTCGTCGTTGCTGTCGATCTCTTCACCTTGAGCATCGACCAAGCCGCAGCGCGTATCGACCTGCCCACGAGTCTCGATGCGGTGGAGGTCGCCGACGCCTGCGGTAAAAGTGAACCAGTCCACATCCCCATCGCCGTCCAGACTGCCGGCAATTTGTTGCCAAGGCTGTAAACGGGTCGCGCCTTCGCGCTCATCGCTGTGATCATCGAGCTCGTTCACGCCAACATCTTCAGCGCCACTATCAGGCTTTGCCGTTCCGCTATCAGCGGGAAAACCGGCGTCTAAGCTTGGCTGTAAACCGGCATCGAAACCGCTGATTACACGGTTTCCATCCAGTGGCTCCATCTGCGGACAGCCGGCAAGCAAGACGAGGCAGCCAAAGATAATAGACTTCATGGCGAATCTCCGAGCCATAGGATGCCGTAGACTTGGACGGTCTGCCAGTTCAATGCGCGTCGCCCCAATGGGCACCTTGGCCGACGTCGACCACCAGCGGTACACTGAGCTCGGCAGCACCTTCCATGGCGGCGCGAACCGTACGAGCCACAGCGGCTGCTTGGTCGATGGGCGCTTCAAGAACCAACTCATCATGTACCGTGAGCAGCATTCGCGCTTCAGGATGCTGCTGCTCTAAATCTTTTTGCAAAGCGACCATCGCCATTTTGAGCAGATCGGCGGCGCTACCTTGAACCGGCGTGTTAATCGCAATCCGCTCACCTTGCGCCACATCGCGCTGAGAACTCGAGCGCATCTCCGGGATATGCCGTCGGCGGCCATAAAGCGTCGTCGCTCGATTCTCCGAATGAGCTTGCTTGACGCATTCTTCATGAAAGCGCCGCACCCCGGCGTAGCGCTCATGAAAAGTCTCCAAATACTCCTGAGCTTGGGCGCGCGGAATTCCGAGTTCAGTCGCTAGCCGAAAGGCTCCCATACCGTAAACGATACCGAAATTAATCGCCTTAGCATCACGACGCATCTCTGGCGTCACCAGCAAAGGCGGCACATCGAAAAGCTCCGATGCTGTGCGGCGATGAATGTCCTCACCGTTACGAAAAGCTTCGGTTAAGATCGGGTCTCGACTCATATGAGCCAGCACCCTGAGCTCGACTTGGCTGTAATCGGCACTGATCAGGAGATAGCCAGGGCGGGCTTTAAAAGCCTGGCGCACGCGCCTGCCATCGGCCGTGCGAATAGGAATGTTTTGTAAGTTTGGCTCTCGAGACGCCAAGCGCCCGGTTGCCGTACGAGTTTGCAAATAGCGGGTATGCAAACGACCGTCGTTACCGATGGCCTTGGGTAAAACCTCGGCATAGGTGCTGCGCAGCTTAGCGTCGTGTCGCCAGCCCAGCAAAACCTTGGGCAATTCATGCCCTTTCTCTGCCAACTTTTCGAGCACGGAGGCGTCGGTCGAGGGCCCCGACTTGGTCTTTTTGAGAACCGGTAACTCGAGTTTTTCAAAAAGCACTGCGGCCACTTGTTTTGGCGATGCGAGGTTAAAGACTTCGCCGGCAAGTTCGTGGGCTTTGCTCTCGGCGCTTATTAAACGCCCAGCGAGTTCGGCGCTAAGGTCACTCAGCACATCGAGGTCCAAGGAAATCCCTGTCTCTTCCATGATGCAAAGGACTCGGCTCAAAGGCAGCTCGACGTCTCGGTATAAGCGCTCCAGCCCCTCGGCGGCGATTTCCGGCGCCATCTGTAAGGCTAAGCGCAACGTCGCGTCAGCGTCTTCGGCGGCGTAGTTACAAGCATCTTGCAAATCGACATGACCAAAATGCGCCAGGCCTTTCGCCACCGCTTCGTAAGGAATCATGTCGTGTCCAAGGCGCTGACGAGCCAGTTCATCAAGACCAAAGTTACGTGCTACGGGATCGAGAAGGTAGGCGGCGATCATCGGGTCGCCACTCGGCGCCAGCGGGTTTAGGCCGGCGGCGGCCATCATGCGCGCATCAAATTTCCAGTTCTGGGCGTATTGCTGCAAATCAGAGTCGCCGAGCAAACGCCCCACCAAACTGCGAACCATCACCCATTGCAATTGGTCGCTACGCCGAGAACCCAGCGCATCAACATGATCAAAGGGCACATACACCGCCTCGCCAGGTCCCCAGGCCAGCGACAAACCGACCATATGATCCTTGGCAGGGTCCAGGCCCGTCGTCTCAGTATCCCAGGCAAAAGCCCCCGCACTACGAATAGAATTGCAGACCTTAAGCAACTCTTTGGCGTCTGTGATGAGGCGATAATTGCTGCGATCAAGCCCTCCGCTCTCCACTTCGACTTGGGCCCGCTCAGCGCGCGCCTTGGTAAGCAAACGGTGGCGCTGTAAACGACGAAACCCGAAGGCATCAAACATCGGCACGACCACCGCAGGGTCGAGACCGTTCCACGAGAAAGCTTCAGAATCGAAAACCAGCGGTGCGTCCTCGCGCAAGGTCACCAACTGTAAAGAGATACGCGCCATATCGGCTTGTTCTTGCAAACGTTCACGGCGTTTATTTTGTTTGATAAGCGGCTTACCATTTTCATCGACAGCATGCGCCGCCATCAAAATACCTTCCAAGGTTCCGTACTCTTCGAGCAGCAATGCAGCCGTTTTCACGCCGATGCCATGAACCCCAGGAATATTGTCCGAACTATCCCCAGCTAAAGCTTGAATTTCAATGACCTGGTCTGGGCGGCACCCAAATTTCTCGCGCACCTCATCTTCGCCAATCCACTTATTTTTCATGGGGTCGAGCATGCGCACACCAGGCCGAACCAACTGCATTAAATCCTTATCGCCTGAGATGACAATAACATCCTGACCGTTCGCCACAGCCTGGGTCGCGGCGGTAGCGATCAGATCATCAGCCTCCCAGCCAGCAGCCTCGATTCGATGCAGCCCAAAGGCGTCGGTAACGTCGCGAATAAGTGCGAATTGAGGAATAAGATCCTCGGGAGCCGGCGGCCTATTCGCTTTATAGTCCGCGTAGATATCATGCCGAAAGCCAGGCCCTTTGGTATCAAAGGCAACAATGATCTGCTCGGGCTCAAAATCAGCCAGCATCGCCAAGATCATGCTCGAATACCCAAAGACCGCATTAACGGGAACGCCCTCAGGAGAGGTCATCGAACGTATCGCGAAATAACCGCGAAAAATGTAACCAGAACCGTCGACCAAAATTAACGTGGGCTTATCCAAAAGAAGCTCTCCTAGGCCCGCATTAGCAGGTTTGACGTCGCCTGGAAGGCCTCGATTTTCCAAGCAGGTGGGCTCGCCCGATAATTCCACTACTTCTCAATTCTCGCAGCCTGCGAGAAACAAAAGGCTGTGGAATTAACAACCGCGCACTAAGGTGAAAACGGCAAACTATGCGGTACGATCGTCGGCATAGCGCCAAGCTTAGGAAACGGGCGCGGCTTACCCAAAATACGCGGTCGAGCATCAAACCCCCGTCCGAGCAGAATCATTGTGCCCTCTTTTTTGCCATCAAACCGCACGATATTCATGGGCATCAAGCCCGGGTCAATACAGCTCTCACCGCGGACGGTACGCACAATCTTACAACGAAACTTACCCGCAGGAACCTTCACATTACGCCATTGCGGCGGCGCTGGTTTACCCTTCTTTCCCTTCGGAGTAGCGGGAGGCGGGTCGGCTTTGGCCTTCTCCTCCGGCTCGTCTGAGATGAGCAGAACCACTCCTTTGGGACCGAGTTGAGCAACCTGCCTTGCCTTGCTTCCGTCGGCTAATAGATCATAACCAAAGCGCGCAAAGCCGCCCTCTTTAACCACTTCGATTTCGATCCGACGACGGCCGTTTTTGTCTCCGCTCACCACCGCAAAACGCATCCGGCTCGAAGGTCCGCCCGGCCGTTCCCAACTGTACTCAACCCAAGCACCCACCGCCATCGCCCGGGCCGCAGCCGGTGCAGCCGGTGCAGCCGATGCAGCCGGTGCAACAGGTGCAGCGACGCTCTGAACAGCGAGCAAGATAAGCGTGATCAGGATAATGCCTTTTGTTTACTCGTGAAGG
>JAPKCE010000066.1 GCA_028823075.1 Myxococcota bacterium | reverse complement strand
CAGGCCTATCTGCGCTGCAACGGGCAAGCTTACCAGTTGCACGGCAACACCGGCTTTAATCAGCACCGCGCAGGCGAGCAGTTGACCAAGCAGTTTATCGCGAGGGGTCAGTCCCGTCAGATCATCGAGTAAACCGACAGCCATGAACAAGGTGCCACCGAGCAGCATGCCGAGGACTTGCGGATCATCGAAGAGATCGTTTGGCGCCGCGCCACCGATCGGCAAGGTCACGGCCAAAGCGCTTAGAACCGCCATGTAAACCGCCAAGCCGCCCAGGTAAGCGACTGCCGACTTTTGAGTTTTCAGCGAGCCGTCAGGAGCATCGATCAGCCCGTAACGGCGCGCCGCTTCGGCAAGTCGGGGCGCCAGATAAACACAAGCCAAAACGGCGATTGCAAAAGTGCCCGCTAGCGCCGCCAAGACGTTCATCGCCGCGGCGCCAAATTGCGATAAATACGCGCCAGTTTCGGTGCCCAAGCCTGCACGCTGTAGCTCTCCTTAACCAATTGACGGCCCGCAGCGGCCAAACTGCGCCGCAGCGCCGAGTCGCGCAAGCGCTCAAAGGCCTCGGACCAATCCTTGACCTCTTCGGCGAGCACAACGCCGCCCTGAGCGCTCAACTCGCCGTTCATACCCACCGGAGAGCCGATACATGCCAAGCCAGCAGCTTGGTATTGCAGGAGTTTTAATGCGCATTTCCCAGCTGCCCATGGACTGTTCGGTAGCGGCATTAGCCCGACCTGAGCGCGGCTCATTTCTTGGCGTTCAGCAGCCTCACTCCAAGGCACCAAAACCGCTGGAAGCCCTTGCAAATCTGCCGACGCATCACTGACCACGGTTAGATTCACTCGGCCACTTTCGAGGGCAGGTTGTAAGGCTGCTCGTACCTCGAGCAACTGGGTGATGTTGCTCGGAAGACCGACCCAGATCAGACGCAGGGGCTGCCCATCTTGGAGCGCCGCTTGCTGTGCCAAGTCGGCCTCGGGATAATGCTGCAAATCGATACAGGTGGGCACGACGATAGGCCGCCCGCCCGCTAAACGCACGGCCCGCGCCAGCATCTCGTTGCCGGCGATAACCGCCTCGGCCGAAGCGAACCAGGCGCCGAGCTTTGCTGCGCGACTGGGCAGCAGATGATGCGCATCGTCAAGCTCGATGAGCACCGGTGTCGAGCTGCCGAGCAGCAGCCGTTCAAAGCCAGCGGGCAGCAAGGGCACCAGTTCCTGCTCGATGATGATCAGATCCACCGCCGCGCTTTGGAGCAGCGACAAAAGGCGCTTAGCGGCGTAAAAAGACCCCAGCGCCAGGCGCCGAAAGCGACCGCCGCCCGGGGTTCCACCGAGCATCCAAGCGGCGCCAAAAAGAGGTTTAATCTGGAGATCAATGCCCTCGGCGAGCAATGCACTTTGAAACTGAAAGGCGCGGTATCGGCTGCTCGGATACGAACGGTCGCCCTTGGTGTAAAAGCGCAGCCGAAGCATCTAAAAGTCCTTCAGGTCGCGCAGGATTTTCGAAAATGCCTGAATGCGATTACGTCGGACTTCGGGAGTCAAACCCAGGCGTTTGCTCATCACAGTCCAAGCCGCCATGCGCAGGGCAGCACCGCCAATGACCATAGTCTTCACAGCATTGGCCGACCAAGGCCCGTGAGCCTTGCGGTAGTAGCGAATCATCGATTCGAAGAAATGATGAATGGCAGCGCCCCACACCTGATCGGCCGAGCGCCCCGCAAGATGCTGGACCTTGGCGGAACTGAGAAAACGGATTCGCCTCCCTGCCCCAAGCACCCTTCGACACCAATCGACCTCTTCAAAATAGAGAAAGAAACGTTCGTCCAGTTCACCGATTTCGGACAATAAATTGCGTTCAAAAAGCAGCGCTGCACCTTGCGGTTGGTCAACGTCCCTGTCACTTCGATGATCAAACCTGCTCATCAAATAGTCGCCAATGCGCGGCGTATTCGGAAACAGTTTATCCATATAACTCAACTGCCAAAAGGCGGATTCAAGTGTGGGAAGCTGGCGGCACGAGGCGCTAACCTCCCCATCTTCGTCGAGTAATTGCGGCGCGACAGCGCCGACCTGTGAGTCACTGTCCATGGCCTCAACGAGCAGGCTCAAGGCATCGTCGAGCACACGGCAGTCGGGGTTAAGCAGCATGAAATAACGACCTTTAGCTTGCCGTAGCGCTTGGTTATTAGCGGCCGCAAAACCTCGATTTTCGGCGTTGCGAATACAGCGCACCCTAGGGTCTTTCTCAAACTCATCGAGAACCCTTTGGGTGGCCTCGCCGCTGGCATTATCAACGACCAACACTTCCATTGTATGGCGCGGCGCCGCCTCCAGGGCAGAGCTCAAACAGTCGCGCAATTCCTCGGCGACATGATAACTCACAATGGATACCGTTAGGTCAGGCTCATCACTCATTTCAGATCTCGACGTTCAAAGGTCCAGCAAGCTAAGCTGAGCATAAGCCCAATATAGCCGAGCGCATAAAGAAACAGCATCACCACATGAGCGGCGTCTGGCGCGGCGTTGTGGATGAGGAGGTCCATGGGGTCGAGACGCCCCAAATTGGGCAGCAGGGTGTAGGCGCCCTTCATGGCGAGGGCCAAACCGTCGTTACGTGCGAGGCCCGCTAATTCTTGCAACTCGACACTGAGTCGTCCGATGACCCAAAAGCAGAGGGAGAAGGTAGCCGCCAAAGTCGGTGTGGAGAAGCTGGAAAACAGCACGGCGATGGATAAAACGACGAGCATTTCGGCATAGATCAACGCCAGGCTGACCGTAAAATGGTCGAGGGCGGGCCAATTGCTGACCATCAACACCGAGCTCACCAACAAACCGCCGATGAGGGTGTTAATCGCTAACACCCCGGCAAGACCCAAATAGCGCCCAAGCACAAAAACCCAGCGGTTAATAGGGCGGCTGACGATGGTGTAGAGCGTTTTTCTTTCGACCTCGTGAGCGATCAATCCAGCGCCGAGAAAAACTGCCAACAGGTTTCCGACAACGCTGAGCACGGTAAAGCTGACGCTGTGAATCACCCGCTGATGTTGGCCGATGGTCAAGCCGGTCATAAGAAAGCTAACACCGACCATCAACGCGGCAAACACCGCCAGGTTGACAAAGACGCGCTTACGAAAAGCCTCACGCAGCGTGAGCTGAGCGATGGTTAACACCGGGCGCATCATGAGGCATCTCCCGAAGGTCTAAAGTCTTCGAAGAAAAGCTGCTCGAGACTTCGCCGTTCTCGTTGGCAGCGCAGCACCGAGATGCCAGCTTGAACAAGTTCGGCGAGCTGCCTTTGCGCAGCTTCTTCATCGTCGCAGATCATCATAAAGTCTTCGCCGACCTGGCGCCATTCGCCGGCGCTAGGCCGCTGTCTCACGACTAATTCAAAGCGTTCTCCCCCAAGCAGTTCATCTATGCTGCCGCTGAGTACATTGCGCCCCTCGCGCACCACGGTGACCCGGTCGGCGATCTCTTCGACGTCATTGAGCACATGAGAACTGAACAGAACCGTTTTTCCAGCGGCCTTTAAGCCAGTCATTAATTGGCGAACGTCGCGCCGTCCGACAGGGTCCAAACCGGACATTGGCTCGTCGAGAATGACCAAATCCGGATCATGCAAAACCGCTTGAGCCAGCCCAATGCGCTGCAGCATGCCTTTGGAAAACGAGCGCAAAGGGCGGTCCTGAACACCGGGCAGGCCAACCATCTCTAGGACTTGGTCGATGCGTTGGGGCAGTTCCTGGCGCGCCATCCCCGACAGATCACCGTAGAAGGTCAAAAATTCATCGGCGCGCAAGAAGTCATGGAAGGTCGGGAACTCCGGCATGAAACCGAGCATGCGCCGCGCTTTGGGCGAGCCCACAGCCAATCCATCGATGGTGGCGCTACCGGCGCTGGCGCGAATAATGCCCGTGAGGATCTTTAACGTGGTGCTTTTTCCCGCGCCGTTGGGGCCTAGAAAGCCAAAAATCTCGTTGCGCTCAACACTTAGATCCAGATGCTCAAGGCCAACCACTTCTCGCCGTAGAAATGGCGATCGGTAGACTTTTTTTAGCCCCTTAATTTCGATCAGACTCACGGTTTTCTCTCCCCAAAACCAGCAGGTTCTGGCTCGCAATTAGTATTTTTTTCATAGGGCATACCACCGGGGCTGATAGGTACCTGGATCAAGATGTCGTCGAGCAGCTCGCTCCAATCCCGCGGGCAGGCCTTCGGCTGGTCGAGCCGTTGACGATAGCGCTCTAGGGCAGAGTCCAAGGCGCCCAGGTCGACGCCTATTTTCAACTCGGCGAGTCTCGCTTCGACGCGCAGTTTGAGCATCTCGTCTTGAGTGTTCTCGACCAGTCGGGCAAGTAAATCGAAAGCCGCGGCTTCGCCTTCCTCTCCCTCGAGGTGGCGACTCGCCAGCAGGCCCAACCATTCGGGACTGCCCGGCGCTTTGGCGGCGGCAGCAAAGCCCGAGGCCATACATGCGCGGTCGGCGCCATGCTGCAAGCAGTTCGAAGCTCGAATATAGGGGATGCGCCAAACATCCGGTCGCGCCTTCTCACCGGCGAGCAGCAACTCATTAGCGGCTTTGAGATTAGCCCCGTCCTCGCCCACGGCGGAGATACCGCCAAAACGGTAAGCGTATTCAAATTTGGGGTCGAGCGCGGTTACACGCTGCAAGAAAGGTATTAACAGACGAAAGTGACCGTCACTTCGGTTACGCTCAGCACCGTAATACTGAATCGCCGCCAACCACATCATATCGGCTGCAAAATGACTGTAACCCAGCGCGCTGATTTTGAGCGCCATCACCGGTGGGGGCTCTGGCCAAGGATTGCTGGCTCGGCGCGTCGCTTCACGTTGATCAAGATTGGAGTGCGCCCAAAGGGTGCAAGGCAACAACAAAGCCACAAACAAAGGCCACATAAAACGAGTCTTCATCGGCGCGGCGCAGGCGAAACGAATGCAAAACGCTCCATCACCGGGATAACATCTTGTGCTCCCGCTAGATCCCCCACCAAACGCAGCTCCAATCGGGTCATCACTCGCCTCAGATGATCCCTGCACCCGGGCTCACCTTTAGGGCAATAGCGTGCGAGCAATTGGCTGCGAATCTGCTTAGCTTGATTCAAGTGTTGTTCTGCATTTAAAGGCTCCATAGCGGCTAAGGCTAGCCAGGCTAAGCGGAAATTGGGTTCTAAACCCAGAGCCAATTGTAGCTGTTTTCGCGCAAGAGCGGACTGACCAAGTCGCTGAGCAGCTTCGGCGAGCCCGAAGCGATCGACAGCGTGCATCGGTTGCAGGCGAACTGCGGCGTGCGCATGAGTTAGCGAAGCCAATCCAGCGTTGCGACCGCCAGCAGCTGATGCTTGCGCTCGCAGGTAGATATCAAGCGCTAAACGCCGCAATCCTGGCCGGGCTGGAGCGCGTTTGACCGCCGCTTCCATCGCTTCAAATGCCGCTTCCCAGCGCCCCACTCGGGCGTAAATCCCGGCGCCAGCCGCCAAGGGGTCAGGGTCTCCTGGGTTAAGAGCCGCAGCCCGCTGCAAACGCTGTAATGACCGCTCATCGACGCGCCCTTGCCGCTGCGCCAAACGGTCAAAGCGCAAGGCGCTGCGTTCAGCGACCTGAGCCGCGCCAGCGGGCAGCGTTGCTACGACGGCAGCGACCATCAGCCCCAAAGCGACGGGAGCAGGAAAGCGCCAGGGCAAGGCCGGCCCGTGGCGCCAAAGCGCCATAGCGTGCATCAGCAGCAACATGCGCAAGACCTCGCTCTGCCAAGTCCCGTCGACAAGCGCATGAACCAAGATGCCCAACAAGGCCACCTGCTCCAAGCGCTTCGCTCGAAGGCCCAACAAAGCTAGGGAAGCGACCAGTAAAAACAGCGGCCCCAAAGGACCATGATCGACACCGAGTTGCACCCATTCGCTATGTGCCGACTCGCCGGCCTGACCACGCAAATAGCGATAAACTGGCGCCTTTACCTCATTGCGTTGGCGTAAACCGTGCCAACCGAACTGGCGCGTACCCACGCCTGCCGGCTGCTCTTTGCTGACACGCCAGGCGGCTCGCCACCACAAAGAGCGACCTGAGGCGTAAGGGTCATCGGCTAATTTCTGAAGGCGCGAGATAGCGAATGGAACGCTGACCATGGCGAGCAACACAGCAGCGAGCAACACGCGGCGATCACCGCGGCGAATCACAACCACCCAAACAGCCATCGCCGAAACGGCTAACAAACCACCTCGCGATCCGGTTGCGGCTAGACCCAAGACCATGGCGAACAAAAGCAGCGCCTGTTCTGATCGCCCTTTCACCACAGCAACGCAGGGCAAACATCCCACCAACACAGCGGCGCAGATATTCGGGTTGGCAAACAAGGCCGAGGCGCGCTCGGCACCGCCAAACCACAGCATGACACAAGCAAAGCCGAGCAAGGCGCCAATACGCGCCAGGCCATGGCGCAGATCCGTGTAGACCTCTTCGCGGCGCCCCATGACAAAGGCAGCGAGTAGCGGAGCTGCCCATCCAAGTAACCAAGAACGCGCGCTGTAAGGGTCGACGAGAGAATAACTATCGACCAGCCAGAGCAGCGCGATAGCCAGCGCTGACAACCCGCTGAGCGTCATGCGCATCGAGCTGCGCAGAGCCGACCCGCGCAACAAATAGGCAGCGCAAAACATCCACACCGCACTGTTGATAGCGCTGGCGAGTTCCGGGCTTACACGGGCGCTCAGAAAGGTCACCGACCAGGCGAGTAACAAGAGCAGATGAGGTGCGATCACAGGCATGGAGTTTGACTGACTAGAAAGGCGAAAAAAAGCAAACCCCCTGGCGATGCCAAGGGGTTGCTCAACTCTGTATCCGCGGGTGTTCGAGGATCACCCGCAGCAGCCTAAGCCAGGACTAAACGCAATCGTTGTCGTCGTTGACCATAGCGTTTGCGTCGGTCATGCGCCAGGAATCGACATCATCGTTGTTATCGATATTACCCGTTGCACAAGCCGTGAACATGTCGTTCGCAGCTTCTTCCGCTGTATGGTTTGGCGGCGTCGAGCAGCTGTTCTGGGTCGCACCAACACCGTTGCACATGGCACGAGGGAAACCGGAGTTCGACGTGGGGCCAGCTTCGCAGTTACGGCAATCACGCGGGGTGTTGCAGTAGGTGTAGCGATTGCCGGGTTCGGGATCGAAACCGATAGTGTTCAGGTTGCTGTACTCATCATACTCCGCGAAGTACGACTTTTGAGCCTGGAAAAGAGCTTTCAAGTTGCTCTTAGCTTCCGACTGCTTTGCACGGCACTGGAACTTGATAAAGTTCGGGATAGCGATCATCGCCAAGATACCAATAATCGCAACCACGATCATCAGCTCGATAAGAGTAAAGCCTTTTTTCTTCATGACTTTCCTTCCTTTCTCTGGACGTAATGTCCCTTGTGAGTTTTCGATGCCCACAACGGACATCGTTTCTGTATTCGCCGTTCTAGAGAGCAAGCACCGTGCCAACCTCTAAAAACCGCCTAACTACGTTACTTTCAATAATAATTCTGCCCATATACAACGATGACTGACGAGAATTGGCACCTTTTATACGCATCATTTCTCCTTGTGGTCAGCCCTTGTCACCTTGCTATTTAGGCCCAACGCATGCGCAGGTAAAAAAAATAGTCACAAAGGCCGTTAAAAACATTCATGAACGAAAATAAACCGCATTCCCTCGCCATCGCCCTGCCTCTTCTTTTGGGGCTTTTACTCTATGGCCCCGCCTTTTTCGGTAAGACGGCCTATAGTTTTGTACTCGGGATCGATCTCTTAGCGACACAAGACCTGTCTTGGCAGCAACCGCTCGGTGGACTGGTTCAACTGCTGCTCGATAGTTTTGCGTATCTTAACCCCACTGGCATTCGTTTGGTGGGCCTCGTCTGCTTGGCGAGCTCCGCTGCGCTGCTCGCGGCCGGTCTAGGACGCGCTGGTGTTCATGCGGCGGGCGCCGGAATCGCCGCAGCGATGATCATGGTTCACCCGGCAGGAATCGCCGCGGTGATGAAACTCGACAACACGGGTTTAGCTCTAGCGCTGTTGTTGTTGGTACTCAGCGCCACGCTGTGGAATGGCGCCTCGTCGCGCCTGCGTATGATTCTGTTGCTCGCGCCGAGCCTAGCGCATCCCATCGGTGTCTGCGCGGCGCCGCTGATCTGGCTAAACAGCGATAAGGAAGGCTGCGACGCCTTGCGTAAACCGCTTATGCTGGTGCTTTTTTCATTACCTCTCGCCGCCTGGGTCGCCCTCACCCCCATGGACGCTGGGCATGTTTTGGCCCTTGCTGGGCAGACTTGGATCAATCTCTTCTCGGGCTGGCGCATCGGCGAATACTTACCCTGGGCTCCCGAGGTCGCTCAGGCACGTTTGGGGCTTGAGGGCGCTTCCACCCTTCTGACGGCACTATTCTTTGTGTTTACAGGAGCGCTCGCTTTGCTCGACCGCTTCGGTAATTTACTCGCCGAGCCGGCGAGACGGTTTTTGCCGGTAGCGGTTGTTGCTCCTTTGCTCACTGGCTTGGCGCCGGTTGTTCACCCCGTCCACGGCGACCCAAGCTACGCGCTACCGATGCTGCTCGGAATGGCCATTCTCATTGGGAAAGGGCTAGGTCAGCTCATCGAACGGGCGACGGGCCAAGACAATTTAGTTGCGGCGATCGTGCAAACCGCTTTGGCGGTGCTTCTTACCAGCGGTGTTTTCTATGCAACGGCAGCCGATCAAGTGCGCATCTTTCAAGACGGTCAGGTCTTTTGGAAGATGCAACGCGGGCGTCATGAAGCCGCCCCGCAGAGTCGTGTAG
>JAPKCE010000065.1 GCA_028823075.1 Myxococcota bacterium | reverse complement strand
CGCGTCGCTGGCGCTGTTTATCTCAACCCCAGGATCAGCTACCGCATCGGCTCGGGCAAATCGAAAAGCGGCGTGCATTTGGGCTTAGTGGTCGCCGGCCTCCCGGACGGCAGCGCCGACCCTTATATGAGCTTTCGTCGCGGTGAGCCGAGCAATGCCTTTGGTCAGCCCAGTGCTCACGACCTTGGAATTGAACTCAACGCCGGTTTGAGTTGGAGCGCCAAGTTACAACGCCGTTATGCCTTGCGCCTAAGCCTTGATGGCGCCGCTGCTCAGCCCGGAGCAGCCTTAGCCGCTGCCGAGCCCAAACCTATCTTTGCTTTGCGTACGGGCTTTACCCTGCGGGCTCTTGAAAAGGAGAGCAAATGATGCTCCGCCACCTCCCCTTGTTGCTTATCGCCGTCGCCTGCGACCGCTCGGGTTCACCCGAATACCTAGCCGCGGCGCCCGACTCTAGCGCCGGACCGGTCATCATCTTTGATCTCGACGCCAGGCCCCTGCCAGAGATCCCCTTCCCCACCGACCTTGCCACACGGCTCGACCCGGCAAGCCCAACGGGTCGCTATCTGAACATTAGTGAAGAGGGTGCCACGCGCATGGAAGTCGAGCTGCGCCAGCGCGCCAATACCTTGGACGGGTTTGGTACCTACAGCCCGATCACTGTTGCCTTCGATGCGCCCGTTGATCTCTGCAGCATCGCCAACACCCACCATGGCGAAGACGATTTCGGTAACGACGCTATTTTACTCATCGATCTGAACAATGGCGAGGCGGTAAACCTCGACTTAAACCGCGGGTTTTTCCCTTATCTTTTGCCCGGCTCGGGCAACTCAGACGCACCACACCTGCCGCGGCCGCGCTATTATGCAGATGACCAACGCGCCAGCTCCTCAACGCTCATTTTCGACGACCACCCAGAGGACGCTAACGGCAACGGACAACTCGACCCCGGCGAAGACAGTGATCAAGACGGCAAACTCGACGGGCCGGCTCACCAAGCGCTTCCGAACTGCGAAAAACCCTGGCGCTACGTTGAAAACACCATCTGGGAAACGGAGACGAACACGTTACAGATTCGTCCGATCCGCCCGCTTCAGCCCGGCCATACTTATGCCATGGTGCTGACCAACCGCCTCAAGGACTCCCAAGGAGCGGCCGTGCGATCGCCCTTTCCTGGCATCAACCACCCGCGCCAAACCGGCGCGCTAAGCACCTTACCGAGCCACCTATCAGCCCTCGGGCTGAGCGTCGGCGACATCGCCTTTACTTGGACTTTCACCACCAGCACCGCCAGCGAGGATCTGTTCGCCATTCGCGAGGGAATGTACGGATCGGGTCAATTCGCTTGGCTCGACGAAAAGTTTCCTGCTGATTGGCAGTCGCTACACCGTATGCTCGATGAGGATGACCCCAGCCTTACTCCCGGAGGCAGCGTCCATATGATGAGAGGCGAGCGCTTGGCGAGCATGCTGGCGCAAATCGGTCCAGAGACCGGTCTCATCGAAGATTCGGCGGCGGGACGCAACCTGCTCAGCTCGATGAAAAACATCGATTATCTGATCTCCGGTAGCTTTATTTCCCCCAACTTTATGGTCGATCGCGACGGGTTTGCCGGCGACGGTTGCCCCGACCATCTCGGGGCAAAGGCGACAGTGGACTGCAAAACACCGGACAACGACGATGAGATTTTCGAGATTAACCGCCTGACCGGCGAAGCGGTCGTAGGCGAAGGTCGAGTACCCTTCTGGTGTGCCATCCCCAAAGATGAATTCCGCATCACGCCGGGGCAACCCTTCCCCGTTTCGATCTACGGTCACGGCTACACCTCAACGCGCTTTGAAATGGTCGGCTTTGCGGGGTTTCATGCGCGCATGGGCATCGCGACTTGCTCGCTTGAAGCCTTCGGTCACGGCCTCGCGGTACCTGTTGAGTTGAATGGTGTCATCGCATCGATCAGCGAGCGCTATCACGGTAAGGGGCTTGTCGCTGCTCTGATGGACGGCCAGGCCCGCGATCTCGACAACAACGGAACGGTCAACTCGGGTGGCGACTTCTGGACGGCCGACACTTTTCATACCCGCGACGCGGTGCGCCAAACGGCCGTCGACTGGATTGCGTTCTACCGCAGCCTGCGCAGCTTTGACGGACAGAAAAGCTGGAACTTAGGTGTCCTGGGTGCCGATGGCGCTGAACTCAGCGGCATCGCCGGCGATTTTGATGGTGACGGCCAAGTGGATATTGGCGGCCGCAACAACATGTACTTCGCCTGGGGCCAAAGCTTGGGCGGCATCGTTTCGGGCGTTGTCGCTGGTGTCGAAGCCAGCCTCACCGCAGCTGCCCCGACCGCCGGCGCTGCTGGTCTACTCGATGTCGGCGTCCGCTCGGTTCAAGGCGGCGTTAAAGAGGCTATTCATCTGCGCTTTATGGGTTTGGTGGTTCATGCCGCGCCTCATGGACCGGGCGGCGCTAAGACGCGCATTAACTTCATCGCCTCGAGCACGAACAATGACATCACGGTTCCCGTTGCCGAGACCGATGCCCTAGCTGTCGGCGAGACGATGCGGGTACGCAACCTGCGCAATGGTGAAGTACGAGAGATGGTGGCGCGCCCCATCGGCAACGGCGCTGTGGTGCGCGTTCACATCCCCTCGAACGCCTTAACCGGCACCGAAAAGGCTCGCCTCGCCGGTTTGGAACCCGATCGAAACGGCCTAGTCACCGCCCTTCCCGTTGACCCAAAATGGCTCGATAACGACCTTTTGGGCGACCGCTTGATCATCGAGATCGACCGCGCCGACGGTTCAACCGAAACCATCAACGCCTTTGGTGGGCTGACCAACACGGACGGCACAGGCTCTCGCAGCGTGCCATTGTTTCAGGGCTTATACTTGGTCGAGGGCACCCCTTTGCACGCAGTCGCTGGTGGCTTGGGCAAGTATCGCTCGACACCGGACTACCGACGCTTTGTAGCCATCGCTGCCACCGTGCTCGAGGCTGGTGACCCGGTAAGCTTCGCGCGCTACTACGCCAAAGAACCGAAGGACGTTAGCGCCTATGATCCCGACGCCTCGCCGGGCACCGCCACCATGGTCATCCCGACTGTCGCTGATATGAACGTCCCCGTAAACACGGGTATAGCGATGGCAACAGCGGCCGGTATCGTGACCTTAAACCGCTCCGAAAACCCCCAAGTTTATGATCATTACGGGCGCAGCCAAGGACAAGCTTTGGCCGACAGCTTTAGCCTCGAAGCGGTGGTGCGCAAGCGGCGCTGGACAGTCGGCGACACCGGCGACCGGCCGCTTTGGGATGCCGAGTCCAACCCCGCAGGTATCGTCTTTGACGCCGACGATTTGGACCAGGGTCAAGACGCCTGGAACGAACCTGGGTTTAGCGAACTCGGTGAGCTTTGCGCCGGTGGCTCGGAGCATTTGAGCTGTCGCTACCCTTGGGCCTGCGGTGGTGACAACGCGCCTTGCGCACCGCTCAAAGCAACCTTTGAGATGAGCGACGGGCGCAAGAGCGCGCTGCGCATGCCGGTCGTCTCACCGACGGGCGATCATGGGTTTTTGTTTCCGCAACCCGAAGCTCGCCTCACCGGCGGCTACGATATCGCCGGCCATATGGTTAATCTGGTCGGCTGGTTTTTCCGCAGCGGCGGGCGTGAACTCCCCGAAGAGCTTTGCATGGGCGTTCATCCGTCGAGCATCATGTCGGCCTGTGTCGAATCGCTATGTGTTCCTGGCGTACCCGATGAAGATGCCCTTGCCTGCGAAGCCGACTCCGACTGCGTGGAAGCCTACCCCTTAGGGGTTCCCAATCCCGAAGACCCCGCATACGCTGTGCGCGACAACAACAACGCCGATTCCCATCTTTGTACTTGGATCGAGGAGCTTTAGTTATGGGACTGACATTAATTGGTTTGGTCATGGTGATGAACTGCAGTGATTTCTGGCCTGAGGACAGCTCAAACCCTCCGGCTAACGCGGTGGTTTGGGTGAGCGATTTGGGTGAAGAAGATTTGGTCGTGTTCCTGGAAGACGGTCAAACACCCGAGGAAAGGGTCGAAATAGGCTTTCAAGCCACCGGCGACGAGCGCCTGCTCATCAACGGAGAGCAGCGGCGCGGCTATGAGGCTCCCGAAAACATCGTGGCGGGTTGTTACCGACGCGTTAGTGACCGTAACGGGAGCATCTGCGTGGGTGAGGAACTCGATAACGACCCCCCCATCGACCCTGTGGTCACCGGGAAAATGAGCTTTCCAACCTTCGGCTCAGGCAGTTCGAACCAATTTGGTCAAGACGATATGATGCGCTGCGGCAGCGCTTCCGAGTCAAACTCTAACTTGTCGATCACCATCAAACCCGATGAAGCAGGCTCGCTGTTGGCTCATATCGTTATAAAAGACGGCGATAGCACCCTGCGAGACGTCGCCATTCCGATGAACGGAGAGATGACCACGCGCTTTAATGTCGGCGATCGCAAAGTCGTCCAAGTCGACGTGCAATTCGTCGATCGAGCGGGCAACTTTGGTGAGATCACCAGCATCGAAGTGAAAGCGCCAGTGGGCGGCTGTGAAGGATGTAGCGCCAGCGGTTTCGGGATCTTTATCCTGCTTGGCTTGGTCGGTCTGCGGCGCCGGCTCTCAGCCTAAGTCTCAACCTCGATAGCGGCGCGCTTTGTTTTGCCCTTCCAGGGGCGAACCGCCTCGCTTCGATCGGCCCAGACCTGCATCACATCCAGATCATGCAAATGACTTGGGCGCACATTGCCCAAAGCGGCCGCCATGTTGCCAGGAACCTTTTCGTTTTCCTGCGCCAGAACCTGAATCAACTGCTTGACGCGCACGCGTTTTAAGCCGGACTGAGAGCCACAAAGGTTGCACGGTAAAATGGGAAAGCCCATAAGTTCAGAGTAACGTTTAATATCGGCCTCGGCGATGCCCATCAGCGGCCTGATCACCGTATGCCGCCCATCATCACTATGCAGACGAACCGGCATCGATTTGAGCTGCCCAGAATAAAATAAGTTGAGCAACAAAGTCTCGTTGGCGTCGTCTCGGTGGTGCCCAAGAGCGATGCTCGGGCAGGAAAGCTCGGATGCGGCGGCGTACAAAACCCCGCGACGCAAGCGGCTGCATAAACTGCAATAGGTGCTTCCTTCGGCAATTTTATCGGTCACCACCGAATAGGTGTCTTGGCGCAAAATACGATATGCGAAGCCTTGATCAGCCAGCCACAAACGCAAAGGCTCACCGTCGTAGCCCGGCTGAGCTTGGTCGAGATGAACCGCCAAGATTTCAAAGTCGACGATCTTTTTGAGGCGGAAATGCTCGAGTAAACAGAGCAGGGCGTAGCTGTCTTTACCGCCGCTGATCGCCACCATAACGCGCGAGCCGGGGACCATGAGATCGTAATCTCGCAGCGTCGACCCAAGTTTGGAGAGCAGTCGTTTTTGGAGGTATCTAAGCTCTTTGCCTTGCTCTTTGTCGAGTTCGAGCACGCTGTGTCCAGGGCGCCTTAAGCTTTCAAACTCACCGCTGAACTGGAGGCGGTCCATCGCTTAATCTCGCGCCGGTAACTTAAAAGCACCGCTGATGCTGCGCGATTGCCCGGCGCTTTTTAGCGTCGCCGAAAACCTGCCGCTAACCACACCGCCTTCGAAAGCGGCGATGGCGACGGTCCCAGTGTGACTTGCGTCGGTAATCCACGGCCCATTATCTTGGTAGATTAAGGCGTCGTTTTGGTTGTCGAGTTGGCGGCATATTGGCGTGCCCGAGAAACCTTCGAGCGCATCGCCGAGCGTCACTTCGTCGTCCATGGCGCGCATGTCGATGGTCAAAGTCCCAGCGTTCAGCCGCGTCGCCGCCCAAGTACCGGCCGAAAGCACCGTGCCATCATCGAGGACCATGGTACCAAGCGCCGGCTCGGCACCGGACCAAACGAGGTCGCAAGGCTCGGGTTCAGCGCAGGCACTAAACAAGAAACAGATGGCGAGCAGAGGGCGCATAATGAGCTCCGGTCAGATGGGCGACGCCTTGTAGCCCGCAGCAAGGCGCGAAGAAAGTGCAAAGCCCTTGCGATGCGCGCCATGCCATCGCAGGAGGAGGCATGATGGCCCCTTTGCTCCCTAAAAACCGGCGCAGCCGCATCGTTTTGCTTGCCATTTTGGTGGGCTGGTTATGGCCTTTTCCCTACTTTAATACGCTGCGCAGCGACGGCACCATCAACAACCCCAACGAGGTCACTCGGGTGTATGCCGTTGCGGCTCTGGTCGATGATGGCAGTTGGTCCATCGACGCGCCGATCAAGCGTTGGGGCGGGGTCGACGACAAAGCGCAGCGAGACGCTAAAATGTATTCGTCAAAAGCGCCGGGAACCACCCTGGTTGGGGCTCCCGTCTACGGGCTCTATCGAGTCTTTGGGGCGGCGCTGAGCAAACGTGAACTGACCTGGTTTTTACGCGTCGTCGTCGGCTTTCCTTTTAGCCTATTTTTGCTTCTTTTACTGCGCCGAGAGTTGGCGCGAAGCGGCGACGAAGATCTGGCCGACGGTGTGCTACTCTGTGTCGGCTTAGGCTCGATGATCTACCCTTACACCCTTCTCTTTGCAGGTCACGGCATGGCGGCCGCCTGTGTTTTTGCCGCCTATATCTACGGACGCTCGAACTCGCGCCAAAGCATGCTTTTGTTCGGGTTTTTCGCGGCGCTAGCACCGGCTATGGAATACCCACACGCACTAGCGATTTTGCCTTTGGGCTTGCGATTTCTGCTCGCCGAAGGCCGTCAAACCCGAGCCCTATTGCGCCGCGCCGCGCATGCGCTAGCAGCAGGCAGTTTACCGATCGCCGCCACCTGCTACGCGCAGAGCGCCATGTTCGGAGGTTTCAGTAAAACCGGTTACAGTTTTTTGGAAAACAACGCCTATAAAGATCTTCACGGAGGCGGGTTTTTCGGCATCTCGCTGCCCCATTTTGAGCGACTCGGCACAGCGTTTTTCTCGCTTGAGCTCGGTATGTTTTTCTTCACCCCGTTGCTGCTTTTCGGAGCCATCGGCCTCATCAACAAACGCAACATAGCGCTGCGCGGTGAACGCGGCTGGATCCTCGCGCTGATCGGTCTCGAGCTGTTGTTTCTCGCAGGTCACGGCGGCTGGCGCGGCGGCTGGTCGCTGGGGCCGCGCTACATTTTACCCGTCGTGCCCTTCTTGTTTCTCGGTCTGACCGCTAGCTTTCGCCCTGCTCTTTTGGGCGCCTTCGCTGGGGTCTCCATCCTCGTTTGCGGCCTACCGAGCGCCCTCTATCCCCACCTGTCAGATTCATTTTCAAACCCTTGGGCGAGCTTTGTTTTGCCGGCGATCAAAAGTGGCTTAGCGCCCTATCAACCGGGAGCCTTTGCTGAGGGAGCGAGCTGGGGACCGGGGGTTATACTCGGCGGCTTGAGCATCGCCGCCTTTAGCTCGGCACGCCTGCTCGGCGGCCGCGCTGGGTTAAGCTTAATGTTTCCCTTGTTGCTTATTTATTCGCTGGTGGTTCGCAGCATCCCTGAGCGCGACCCCAATGCGGCGCGCAGTGAAACCTGCCGTCTCTACAAACTTTGGGAGCCCCGGGTGAAACGCCCCGTTGGGGACCTGGCTGCAGCCCAGTTCAACGCCGAACGTTGCCGTGCTCAAGGGCTTATCAAGGCCATTCAAACCGCCGAGGAGAAACCATGAACGACCAGTCGAAAAAGCGCTTCTTTGCGGCCGTGGTGCCGCTGTCGCTCTTCGGCCTGGCCTTTGTTCTGCTGAGCCCACCCGCCTGGGTGGGGGCGCTCAAGCGCAGCCTAGACGAAAGTCCCGCGTTGGTGGTCGTCGATTCAGATCTGAGTTTTGACCCCAGCGACCTCCGCGGCTTAATCTGGCTGCCACAAACAGCATTAAAAAAGTCATTGCTTGGCAAAGTGAAACGCTTGCTCTGGCTGCGCCCAAAGGATGCTGAACCCGCAGACCTCCTGGGCGTTTCTCCGAGTTCGTGCCGCCAAGCCCACGGCGTTCAGCTCTGTTTAATCGACAGTAAAAAAGATAAACTTTGGCGACTTAGCGAAAATTTAAGAGGCGTCTCAGCGAAAAGCGCTGGTGCTGACTGCGTTAGCGAGGGCGGCGCTAAAAAATGCGCCTATGGCAAAGAGAACTGGGAATACCTGCGTCGCGAAGAACACACTTTTAATGGTCAGACGCGCAATTGCATCTGGAGCCATCCGGTGGCTCAAGGGGCGCTGACGATTCGTATCCCGAAGCTGCCTGCCGGGACCTACGTTTTCGGTGCCGGGATCGATGATTCCGGGATGCGCGACGGCCTGCCCGCGGTTCAGGTCAAGGTTAGCCATCCCGAGCGCGGCGACCAGCCGCTAATCGAGGTTGGTGAAAAAGCCGGTTTTCGAAGCTATTCGCTGCCCGCGCTCAGCCGACTCGGTGATCTCGAGTTAACGATATTGGTTGAAAAAACAGGGGCACGGTTTTTCTGCTGGGAACTGACTCGCAAAAAATAACCTGGCGGGCTGCTACAGCGGTGGTAATTAACTCCGGCGCTGCTATCCTACGTGCCATGCACACACGTTTACTAACTCTTCTTCTCTGTGGCTCCTGTTCGTTGATGGTTAACGACCTCCCCGAACCGATGTCACCAGCGCTTGGCGCCGATGCCGGTGCCGGAACCGGCAATTCCGGTACCGACGCTGGTCCGGCGAATCCCTGCGCAAGCGATCAACGCTTTGACGAGCTCGGTGGACGCTGCGTGCCGCTGCAAGGGGCAAGCGGTATCTGTCATGGTGTTGGTGAAATCGCCACAAACCACAGCTGGGCAGTGG
>JAPKCE010000621.1 GCA_028823075.1 Myxococcota bacterium | reverse complement strand
CCGTCATCGCACTGTTCAGCGGCGTCGTTGTTGGCGCTCAAATCAACTCGAGTCACGCCATCGCCGCAGCGAGCTAACTCGCAGGAGTTGGTGCAGGCGTCGACGTTGATCCGGTTGCCGTCATCGCAAGTCTCACCGGGCTCAACGACGTTGTTTAAGCACACTGGAGAGGCTTCAACATCGGTCTCGCTACAGCCGGTTGCGAGCGCGCTAACCAGCATGCACCATCCCAAAGTGTGAAGCGGTAATTTCATGAAATGACTCCTAATCAGGCGCTAATTACTACCTGATAGATTGTCAATATAGAGGGTTGTGGTTTTCCGGTATTGGCTTGGTTGCCTGGCTCAACGCGATCGACAGGTGACCGAAAGGGCTAAAAAGCAGAACAGGCGCTCAGCTGTTTGATTAGCTAAGCGCCTGATTATGCTTGGTAGCGGGGATAGGACTCGAACCTATGACCTTCGGGTTATGAGCCCGACGAGCTAACCATCTGCTCCACCCCGCAACATGGTGAGCGAGCGGCTACTAGAGGGGCTATCCGGTATGGTCAACCGCATTTTTTAGGTTAGCACCTGAGCTTGCTGACTTGGCGCTGGGCTGGCACCCTCTTGCACCTTTGATGGGGACCTTTATGCGCCGTTTTACACTTCTTTTAGTGCTGTTTTGGCTGGCCGGTTGCCCGCAGGCCGTAGTGGCGCCCTTGCCAAACGACGGCGGCGTTGCTGTCGATGCCGGCGCTCCCCCAGCCGATGGCTCGGCCGGTGATGCCGGTGTTTCGCTGCCCGATGCCGCCCCTGTTGATAGCGGTCCCGATTGCCCCGAAGGCACCGAGGCCGGCGACGACGGACAATGCGTCGATATCGACGAATGCTTGGTCGATAACGGTGGCTGCGGCGAGGCGCCCGCTTGGACCTGCCGCAATCGCTATGCGGGCGCGCCGCAATGCGTCTTTGATTGCGCCCCCGACCAGAGCCAATTGATGGCTGGTGTTGAGGCCTTTGTGATGGGGAATCGCGTCTGGCCCTCGGCGCTGATCACCCACGGGCCGATGGCCTGTCCGCTGATGCGCAACGGGCAAAACCATGTCGTGGTGGCCTCGGCTCGCCTTGAGCGCGGTAAGATTCTGCAAAGCGGTCATGAGCACCCGATGAACCGCGATCTGCTCGCCGACGGCCACGACGGTGCTCGCTTGGTGCGCAACGCCGTGACCTGGATGACCGGTGGTATCGAGCGCCCCTTGCGCATCGGCCGCCAATCCGGACAGTTCGGGGCGCCGGCGCGGCTGCTCGAAGGCGACGGGCATTCGATCTCGCAGCTTCGACCGACGCCTGAAGAGCTCGGCGAATTAGACATCTTTTTCTTCAACTCGCGCACCGATTACAGCGACGATGAGATCACCGCCCTGAACAACTTTGTACGGCAAGGCGGCGGGATTTTTAGCTCCGGACAAGCCTGGAGTTGGGCGCAAGGCGGCGCCCAAGCAGCGGTCACCGGCTACCCGGGCAACCGCGTGATCATGGGCTCAGGCCTGACCGTCACCAAAGCCAATCAGGGCGCGGGTGAGTTACCGGTCTCGGAACAACCTCTAGGCTCCGAATGGCACGCCCTCTACGCGCTTTTTGCCGCCGAGCGCCATCTCGCCGAGATCGAGATTGTCGCCGACGACGTGCAGCCGATCATCGGCGAGACCGTCGGCTTTGCCACCAGCCACCTACCGTTTTCGCTAAGCAGTTATTACGATGCCGCCGGACTGATCGTTGAACGCACACCGGCGGTAGTGCCTACCTCGATCAACCGCATTCGCCCCGAAGAGCAACCGATGGA
>JAPKCE010000620.1 GCA_028823075.1 Myxococcota bacterium | reverse complement strand
TGTACTTTTGATGGGTCGTGTTCGACGCGCGGCCTGTATCATGACAATCGCGGAGTAAAGGCAAGCAGTATGAAACGCAACTGGAAACCTATTCTGATCGTGGCGCTTATCGCGACTGCGTTGTACTACCTATTACCGAGCCTGAATTTTTACGGGTTGTCGGACGAAGAGCGTGCGACGATGGACCTGAATGCTCCCGAGCAGTTGGTCGATATGCACAAGCGTTCGCTCAACCTCGGGTTGGACCTGCAAGGCGGTATTCATCTGGTCCTCGAGGTTAAGACCGAGGGCATGGAACAGCAGGAAGCCCAGGACGCCGTTGCTCAGGCGCAGGAGGTTATCCGCAATCGCGTCGATCAGTTCGGCGTAGCGGAACCGACCATCCAGCGACAAGGCGAAAACCGGATCATCATCGAGTTACCCGGCGTGCAGGATGTGCAGCGCGCCAAAGATCTGGTGGGCCAGACGGCATTGCTCGAGTTTCAATTACTCGAACCCTACGAGGATCGCGCCCGCTTGTTACAGCGCATCGACCAAGTGTTGAGCGCGGGTGAGGTGGAAGAAGATACCGCGGCAGAGGACGAGCCAGCGGCAGAAGCCGGGCTCTTTGAAGGCGAGGGCAAAATGCCCGATCTGGAAGGTGCCGGTCGCACCTTGGCTTCGATGCTCGGCGCTGTCGGCGACGATTTTGTCGTCTCGGCCCGCGACCTGCAGAAGGTCAAGAACATGCTCAACTCGCCCGAGGCCCTGAAGCTAATCCCCTCCGACGTCGAATTCCTCTTTTCGAGTAAGCCCGAAGGCGGCGAAGGCGCCGAGTATTACTCGCTGTTCCTGGTGCGTAAGAGGCCCGAGATGACCGGGCATATGATTCAGGACGCCTTCGTATCGCTTGGCCAGGCCATCGAACAGATGGGCCAGCCCATCGTAAACTTCTCGACCACGGACGAGGGCGTTCGGCTCTTTGGTCGCATCACTGGCTCGCATATCGGTGAAAGGATGGCCATCGTCATGGACCAATCGGTCTATTCGGCGCCGACCATCCAGAGCAAGATCACCGAAGGCCGGGGCATTATCACCGGTAGTGGAACGCAAGAAGAAGCCAAGGACCTGTCGATTGTGCTCAGAGCTGGCGCGCTGCCGGCCGAGGTTGAGATTATTGAAGACCGCACCGTTGGGCCTTCGCTCGGGCGTGACTCAATTGAAAAGGGCAAGACGGCGGCGATCTATAGCATGGTCCTGATCGCGATCTTTATGGTCCTTTATTACAGGGGCGCCGGTATCATTGCCGATTTCGCGCTGCTGCTCAACATGCTTTTCATCATGGCGGCGCTGGCCGGTTTCCACGCGACGTTGACCCTACCGGGCATCGCCGGTATCATCCTGACGATCGGTATGGCGGTTGACGCCAATGTGCTGATCTTTGAGCGAATACGCGAGGAACTGCGCGCCGGCAAGACGGTGCGCGCCGCGATCGATGCGGGGTACCGCAACGCGCTTTCGGCGATTCTCGATGCCAATGTGACGACCTTCTTGGTTGCCATCGTGCTCTATCAGTTCGGCACCGGCCCGATCCGCGGTTTCGCGTTGACATTGTGCATCGGCATCATCTCAAGTTTGTTCACTGCCTTCTTCGTGACCCGCGTGATCTTCGACCTGAGCACCCGTAAGTCGCAGGGGCAGAACCTCAGCATCGGGCCGATAAATCTCTTCGCCAACCTGGGAATTTCCTTCCTCTCGTTGCGCAAGACCGGTTTCGGCGTTTCGGCCTTAGTGCTGGTATTGGGCCTTGTTTCGGTGGTCGGGATCAACAAAGGCTTGCGCACGGG
>JAPKCE010000619.1 GCA_028823075.1 Myxococcota bacterium | reverse complement strand
CAAGCAGCCAATGGCGACGAAGAAGCCGCCGAAAGGGCTGAGGAGCTCGAAGAAAGAGTACCCGATGACCTGGCCGAGGCACGCCAAAAAATGCAGCGTGAACTAAGTGTTAAAGCCAAGGATATTATCGCTGTTTTGGCAGCCAAGCGAGGCGTCTCGCTCGTGCTCGCTTCGGAACAAGTCTTGGCCTTTGCTGCCGAAGCTGAAATTACCGATGCGGTGATCGCCGCACTGGATAATTAGGGTCTCGTAAGAGTCGCTCGCCGAGCGCTCTGCGAGAGCGTTTCGAGGCGCAGGTGCCAGGTTCGTTTTGGTAGGTAATCTGGAAAACGCTCGGCCCATTCAACTAGGGTGATCTCATCAACGGGGTCGAGAAATTCTTCAGCGCCAACTGCTATTAATTCGCGCTCGTTTTCGAGACGATACAAATCGGCGTGCCAAACGGCCGGGTCGGTCTCGTAGCGGTGCACCAAGGCGTAGGTCGGGCTGGCGACCTCGTCATCCTTGGCGCCAGCAAGAGCTGCTACGAACCCGCGTACAAACTCGGTTTTTCCAGCGCCCAGTTCACCATTGATGGCGATCACCGTCCCCGGCTCGACCAGTTGCGCAATTTCGGCGCCAAAGGCGCGTGTCGCCGCCAAGCTGGGGAGGTCACGAATCATAAAAGGCCTGCCATTCTTGCGCCAAGGCCTCGGCGATCTGCTTTTGACTGGCGATCTCGGCTCTGCCTTTGCCAAAGTGAGCTGCCGCGGCAAGTTGCAAACGGACGGCCACATGAACTGCGTCCAGAAGGGGCAAGCCACGGGCTGCCAGCGCTGCGATTACGCCAGCGAGCAGATCACCCGAGCCGCCGCGTGCAAGGACACGAGCGCTACCGGGGATGAGCAGCACCTGGCCATCAACACAGATTAGATTACCGGCACCCTTGAGCAATACGGGGCGCTCAAAGCGCTCGCTGAGGCGTAAACCCAAAGCCAAACGATCGCCATCCCAAGCCTCGGCGGTCTGCTTATCGCCGAGCAGGCGCAAGGCCTCGCCCTCATGCGGGGTAAGGACGCAGCTTTTCGGCAACTCAAAGGGCGAGTCAGCGAGCAGCCAGAGCGCATCAGCGTCGACGATGTAAGTCGATTTGGGGGCAGCTTTTAGTAGGCTCAGAAGAGCCTCACGGGCCGGCGCCCCTCGCCCCAAGCCAGGCCCGATGACAATGGCATCGCAGCGCTTTGCGGCGTCCAGGGCATGCTCAGCAAAGGGCGCTACCATCACTTCGGGTGGGACCTCGTTTAAATCCGCTCGAGCGCTCTGCGGTGACCATAAATGCAATAAGCCGACACCGCCGCAACGAGCGCCGAGCAAGGTCAACAGGGCTGCGCCTTCCATGCCGGGACTGCCGGCCAACACCAGTACTCGGCCAAAGCGACCTTTATGGGCGGCTCGCGAACTCGGGGGTAAAAAACTTTTAATCGGGCGCTTGTCGAGGTGGGCGACTATTTTGAAGTCGCGGTAATGATCGGCACGATAGCCCAAGCTATAAAGACTTACCGAGGCGCATAGATCGACCGCATCGGCGAAAAAGAAGCCTGATTTTAGCGCCCCAAAAGTGGCGCAATAATCGGCTTGCACACACGGCCCGAGCGCCCTCCCGGTATCGGCGCAAAGCCCAGAAGGGATGTCGCAAGCGACGACGACCGCTGCGCAGCCACGGCTGCGTTCGGCGGCGGCAGCGAGTTCGCCCTCCAAAGGACGATTGAGTCCAGTACCAAAGAGGCAGTCAAGGATCATCGCAGGACGCGCAGCAAAAGCTGCGTCGAGCATTTTGAGTTCGACAG
>JAPKCE010000618.1 GCA_028823075.1 Myxococcota bacterium | reverse complement strand
CTCGGGTTTGCTGCCTTTGGCACTTAGGAGTTCGAGCAAAACCGTGCTCGCCGAACTGCGCAGTTGGAGCGTCTGAGTATCGCTTAACCCTTCGGTGGTTTTACCAACGGCCGCTGCGCTAAGATCGGTTTTCAAACTGCTCAAAAGCTCGTTGCGCTGTTTGGCGCCGAGAGCCATCGCTTCGATCGCGTTGCCGGGGGCATCATCGATGAGCTTGGCGGCGGCATAAAGTCCTTCGCCGATGGCCTGGCTACTCTCGGGACGCTGGCCCAACTCGGCGCTAAATCGGCCACCACTAAAGGAAACGGGGCGTCGAGCGCCGCTGGCGTCGAGGTTGGCACCGGGAAGCCCGGGGGCAATATGATCGGCGACTTCAGAGCCCAAGTCCGAGCTGCGCACCATCACCGCCGCGGTGGAGCCGGCGAGCATATCCATGACATTCATAGCCGCTGCATCGGGGTTGGCGATGGCGCGTTTTAGAGCGGCTGTTTCGCTTTTACTCAAATCGGCGGTGGGAATGCGCAGGCTGCCGTCGAAACCATCGAGCCCTAAATCCACAAAGCCATCGTTGTTTTGGGGCGTTTCGGTGCTGCGCTGCGCGTCGAGGCTGATGTTACGCCGGGTGGCTGGGTCGGTAAAAGTGATGCGTAGGTTGGACATGGTTTCTCCGGCGTTTTCTAAGTCATCGGACGCGCAGCATGAACGGTTGCGCGCTCTAGGGCAACAGCCCTACGCCTTTGTCACCGTCACGGAGAAGTGAGGAAAAATGCCGATGGGTGAAAAATTGAGTTTAGCCCAATCGATGGGTCTTAAGCCTTGGCGCAAGAGGTTCGCCGAGGCGCTCGTCGCTTTGCGCGGCGAAGAGCATGTTCCCTCGACAAAGTTCGGCCTGTCGAGTTTGGCCCAACTGCGCCCAAGGATAGGAATTCCACTTTGGATGGGGCGTCCGTATCGGCCGAGAACCTTAATTATCACCAACTTGTTTAACCACCGCCAAACGCCGATCGAGAACGGGTGGTCAGTTAAGAAAAAACAGGTCGAGGACTTTCGAGGTCGGCGTTTGACCTATGACAGCCACAACGGCACCGACTTTGCGCTGCCGCTGGGCAGCACGGTGGTGGCGCCAGCCGACGGGGTGGTCGTGCGCATCATTAGTGAGTTTAACCGCGGCGGTTTAAAGATCTTTATCGATCACGGCGAGGGGGTGATGACCACCTGCGCGCACCTGGCGAAAGCTTTGGTTTCGGAAGGTCAGCTTGTTCGGCGCGCCGAAAAGATTGCTATTTCTGGCTACAGCGGACTCGACGCTTTGGTCACTTTTCCGTTCGGCGTACCGCACGTGCATTTCAATGTTTGGCTCAACGGCTTTCCCATCGACCCTTTTGCCCGCGGCGATGAGACGTCGATCTGGCGAGGTGGACAGCCGCAACCAAGCCAGGCCAGCGAGATCGTAAAGTTTGAGCGTTCACAATATGATAGCGATCAGGTCGAGGCCTTGATCGCGAGTTGTCTTAGCACCTCAAGCCGACAGGAACTGAGCGCCATAAAAGACCCGCAACGCCGTGCTGACCACGTTGTCAGTATTAAAAACTATTATCCCACACGCTTCGACCAAAGCATCATGCCCTACGCCGAGCAACAGCCGCGCCGTGAGTTGCTCGATGCGCCATTTTTGCAGGCCGACTTCGACCGCGTGGTGTTCGTCGACGACAAGGACTAATAACGGCCCGTATGTTCGCTGCCCAGATAGCCGCCCCAAGAGATGCGATCGGGTGCTCGACCGGGTAGATTGTAGCGCAAAAGCTTGCCAAACCCTTGTCCGCTAGTG
>JAPKCE010000617.1 GCA_028823075.1 Myxococcota bacterium | reverse complement strand
GCGGCTCAGCAAAAGGCGCGGGCTCGGCAAGCGGCTCAGCAAAAGGCGCGGGCTCGGCAAGCGGCTCAGCAAAAGGCGCGGGCTCAGCTTGGGGCTCGGCAAGGGGCGCAGGGGCAGCCTTCGGCACCGGCGTTTTCGAAGCATAAGGGTATGCCTTGTCTACCCGCTTCTCAGGAACAGCGGGCTCAAGACTTAAAGAGCGACTTGCTGAAGGGGTGGGGGCAACGCGCGACGGCGCAGCCGGAAGCGCTAAAGGCGCAGCGGAGAGGGCTTTGGGGCGAGCAAGCGGTAGCGGGACCTGCTTGTCGGCCGGGCTGATATCCATCGGTTCCATGACTTCGATGAGACGCGCAAAGGGGTCGCGATCACCGTCGTAGAGTTGAGCGCTTTCGCAAGCGCCGAAGAATAGGGCAGCAACAAGAGCGGCGAGGCGAATCATGGGCGAACCTCCCAACGGTCCAAAATGGTACCGTCTTCTGCAATAGCTTCTCCCGCAAGACCAGCCGAGGTTTGACTGAGTTTAACCCAGTGGTAGCCGCTAAAGGTTGTTTGTTGCATGCTCGCTAGTTCCGCGCTGAGCACTGGGTCTTCGTGCTCTCGGTCGCATCGATGGGGTATGGCCCCGCCGCCGCCGCTGACGATCACGGTGCGCCCGTTGACATCAAAGCGTTCGTAACAATGGGCATGACCGGTCATGATCAGCGGGACCTTATGGCCGGCCAGCATCTGCTCGAGCTGGTTGCGCCTGCCCAGGCCTGCCGAGTATTTCGAGCGGGTGTAGACCGGACGGTGGAACATCAACACGCTGAAGCTATGGCCCGCCGTAGCCTCGGCGGTGGTTAGGGTCTGAGCGAGCCAGTCGGTGCCGGGCTGGTCCCAGATAGCTAAGCCGTCGTCAGTCTCGGAATCGGCGAAAATATAAAGGATTCCGGCGTTGCGCACACTGTAGTTGTTGCCCAAATGCGGATGGCCGTGATCGCCCCAAAGGGGCAGAAAATATTCAGTGTATTCGGTGGGGTCTGAATCTTCTTCGCTCACCGGCCCTCCGACGGCTTCGAACTCATGATTGCCGACCACAGGTAGAATAGGCGCGATGGCGAGCAGCCCTTTGGTGCGCTCAAACCAGGCGGCCCAGGTCTCGATGATGCTCGCGTAGTATTGGATATCGCCGAGATGCAAAATGGCCTGCGGGCGCGCCGCTGCCATCGGACCGTACAGCAATTCAGTATGCCCAAGCACGGGGTTGGTGTCGCCAATCACAGCAAAAACTGTGGTTTCGTCGGTGGTTTCAGCGGCGGTGCAAAAGCGCCCCTTATGGCTGCGGCTTGTCTGGGATATCTGATAACTGAAGCAGCGGTTTGGCTCCAAGTTGCTGATGGTGACGCGGTGTTGGTAGCTGGTGCCGGGAAGATCCGGAGGGTCGAGCACCCCGGTCCCAACCTCGATGGTGCGCACGATGGCGTGGGTACTGGAACTCAGCGAGGCTGCCCAGTTTTCCGTCGCGTCAGCGCCGAAGCGCAGGCCGCCGCAACCCTCCTCGGCAGTCTCCCAACGCACCTCGGCTTGGCGGGCATGCAGCCCGGTCGTCCAAGGGCCGCGAATCACCGGTTTGGGCTCGCAGGGGGGCTCAGGGTCGGGGCAGGCCGCGAGTAATAAAACACAGGGTAAAAATGATTTCATAGCCACAATAGAACTCCAATGGCGATTAGTGTCATCGCCAAAGCCGCGTAAAACACGGGCGGTGTTGTTTTGGCAGGACCGCCATCGGCTGCTTCGAGGAAGGCTCGGCGCTGTTCAGGATTGGCCTGTCGGGCCATTCGCTGTAGGCGTCGTCGGGAC
>JAPKCE010000616.1 GCA_028823075.1 Myxococcota bacterium | reverse complement strand
CTACCAGGGAGTTCCGGGCGCCCAAAGCGACTAAAGACAGCAGTTATTTGATCTTCGTTCGGGATTTCATCGCAACGAAAGCCGAGCCAGTTAGCCTGTCTGGTAATCGCCAATAAGGCGTTGAGACGAACCCCGGCCTTGCCCGAAAGCCGAATCTTTCTATCGTTCACGAAAATATGGTCGTCGCCAAAACGTACTTCGACTTCTCCGTCGGCGGTAAAGACATCCAGTAAGGCATCAAAAAATCGAGCGAGAGTATCGGGGAATTTTGGGCCTTGTCCCTGGTCGGCCACCATCTCTTCGGCGATCGATATAAAGCTTTTGACTAAGCTGCCGATCTGGCTGGGTTGAAGCTTGCTCATCGTTTGCTGTCACGCATACGAGTAAGTGCCAGGCGTACTGGTCCCGAAAATTGCTTTTCGTTCATCACCATGTCGAGCAACTTCTTAGCGAAGGCGTCGTTAGCCGAAACCAAGCCTCGGACGGCCAAGATCTGTTCGTCCGGGCTGCTCTTTAGACGGCCGGTTAGACCTTTAGCGCTCAGCAGTTTTTCTAAGTAGGCGTGCCCATGATGGGACCGCATCTTGCCAAGGCAGGTATAGGCCCGTCGTAGACCGAGTCGGTTCCAGTTGGCTTTCGTTCCGGCGCTAAGAAAGCTAACAAGAACTTGAGCTGCTTTCTCGTCGCGTTGGGAGGAAAAGTAGAGCAGTGCAGCGCGGCGTTCCGTGCTGTCTTGCGAATCTAGGAGTCTCCGGGCGTCGTCTACACTGGATACGGCGATGGCCCGGCTGAGCAGTTCGGCTACCGCTTCGGTTACTTCAGCGTCACGATGCTGGCGCAAAGGTTCAAGCACTGAAACCACCTGTGGACTTGGCACCATTTGCACCAAAGCCCCAAGGAATTCCCCGAGAATCTCCTGGCACTCGTCGGCGTTTGTGAAGCTGCGCAAATCAGCGGCGGCGCTGTTCAAACGCTCACCTAAACCCGTTGCTACCGCTCTCGCCAAAGGCGCTTCCGGTCGTTGCCGCAAGAGTTCTAAATAGGGGGCGACAGCGTCAAAGCCGAGTTGCTCGACCAGCTGCGTGAGCACCTCGAGTTGTTGCCCTTTGCCAGCGAAATTACGAACCAAATTGGGGTCGCAGCAAGAGCCCGAAAGCAGCGTCGCCAGCCGGCCACGGCGAATGGCCTGCGAGCGCTTTCCCTCCTCGGCCGGGGCCATCAGTGCTCTGTGTAACGCTATGACCGGGCGCAACTCGCCGGCTAAGAAGCTCTCGCGCACCAAATTCATCGTGGCGCGCTGCAAAATTTCGGTGTCTTGTCCCTCTAGGTCTTCTTCCACCAATTCGACGATCAAAATGGCGAAGGCCTGTAAGGTGGTGTTCGGGTCTTCTTCGGCTGCGGCGGCTAGGCCTGTTTGTAGCCCCTCTTCGTCGCCAGCCGCGAGGCGCTCGTGTCCGCTCGATTGTTCGGCGACAAGCCCAGTGACCACCCTGGCGATTCGTCGAAGTTCATTTTCGACATCGTCCGGATCATCGTCGATAAGCAGCCGGTTACGACGCCGAAAGGTGAATTCGAGGTGGGGGAGTTCCGCTTTCCATAAGGCAGTTCCGACGCCGCCAGGAACCACATTTTTTGCTTCGCGGCCGACGGTGACAAGGTCGATGAAGCGATCCCATTCAATGATACTCAGTCCGTTGCTTAATTGGATCTGGCGCAGGCCGTCGTGGAACAAGGCGCCAAAGAGTTGGCTGCAACCCGAACCGACCTGCTGAAGGTCGTGGCCGCCAAAAGAGACGCCGTCGGCGTGGATGTCCAGACAAAGTAGGCCGCGAATATCGAG
>JAPKCE010000064.1 GCA_028823075.1 Myxococcota bacterium | reverse complement strand
CCGTTTAGCCGATGAGTTGGTTCTTTGGGCCAGCCAGGAGTTCGGATTTTGCACTTTGAGCGACGCCTATTGCACCGGCTCGTCGATGATGCCTCAGAAGAAAAACCCGGATATGCCCGAGTTAGTGCGTGGCAAAGCCGGTCGAGTCGTGGGTGATTTCGTCACCTTGGCGATTGTCGTTAAAGGCCTGCCGCTGGCCTACAACAAAGACCTTCAAGAAGACAAAGAGCCGCTTTTTGATGCGGTGGATACGGTTCGTGACTGCGCCACAGTGGTGGCAGGAACCATCGCCACGGCCAGCTTCCACGGCGACGTTATGGAGCAGGCGCTGCGCCATGGTTATGTCGAAGCGACTGAGCTTGCCGACCTGCTTGTCGAGCAGGGCGTAGCTTTTCGTGATGCGCATCATCGGGTCGGTGATTTGGTCGGTGAACTGGCTTCGGCTGGGCAGCGTTTGGTCGATGCCAGCGATGAGCAATTGACCAAGCATCTTCAGCTCGATGCAGCCTTGGTTCGCCCTCGTCTCGAACTCGAAGCGATGATCGAGCGCAGGGATCAACCGGGCAGCCCCAAACGGTCCCGCGTCGAAGCAGCGACGGCCGCTGCAAGGCTGCGTTTGCAAGAGGGGCCCTAATGCGCTTGCTGGTCCTGGCGACTTTTTTGAGCGCTTGCGGCATTAAAGGTGCGCCCATGCCGCCCTTGACCAAGCCGCTTGGCGCGGCGCCTCAATCCAGCCCTGTGGCTGCGGAGAAAACAGATGCTCAGCGCAAGCAGCCTTAACGGAACCTACACGGCCCTGATCACCCCCTTTGATTCCGCGGGGGGAGTTGATTTTCAGGCATTTTCCTCGTTGGTAGAGCGTCAAATAGCTTCGGGCATCGATGGTTTGGTACCTTGCGGCACAACGGGCGAAGCCTCCACTTTAGATGCCATCGAGCAGGCCGAGGTAATCGCTGTTTGTGTGGAAATCGCTGCGGGCCGGGTGCCGGTGATCGCTGGGGTTGGCTCCATGTCCACGGCCGTAAGCTGTCGACTTGCCGGCGCCGCAGCCGAGGCTGGCGCCGATGCATTGTTGTTGGTGACGCCGCCTTACAACAAACCGACTCAGGCCGGTTTAGTCGCCCATTTCAAAAAAGTAGCTGAGGCTGGCGGCGGTCGCCCTTTGGTATTTTACAACGTTCCCGGGCGCACAGCGCTAGACGCGGGTGTGGATTGTGTCGCTGCTGTTTGTGCCGCGGTACCCGAAGTGATCGGCATCAAAGAGGCCACTGGAAGTGTCGAGCGGGCGGCGCAAATCAAGGCTCGCTTTGGCGATTCGCTCGCCTTACTCAGCGGCGATGATTTTACCTTGCTCCCTTTCTATTCGGTTGGGGGTCAGGGCTGTATTTCGGTGGTTAGCAACCTACTCCCAACGACGACCTGTTCGATCTACCGACATCTCCAGGCAGGTGACCTGCCCTCGGCCCAGCGAGCTTTTATGGCCATTCGCCCTTTGGTGGCCGAACTGTTTTCGTGCAGCAATCCTATTCCGGTAAAAATGGCGGCGGCGAAGCTGGGATTTTGCGAAGCGCAATTCCGTTTACCTTTGTTGGCGCCCGGTGATGATGAACTAAGCGGTCTGTACGCCGCCTTGAACGCTTGCGATGAACTGTCGTGATTAGCGCACTTGTATACGGTGCTAAAGGGCGCATGGGCCAGATGCTTATCGCCCTCGCCGATGAGCGCTTTGAGTTGAGTCAGCAGATCGATTTCGACAGCAGCGCCAAGCAACTCGCCGAGGCCATCAGCGGCGTTGATCTGGTGATCGACTTTTCAAACGCTGCCGCCTTCGATGCTCTGTTGAGCGCCCTCCATTCGCAGCCTCGAGCCCTGGTCTCTGGCACGACGGCTCTAAGCGCCGCCCAGCACCAAGCCATGCAAAGCTTGAGCGCTAAAGTGCCCGTACTTTGGGCCAGTAATATGAGCCGGGGTGTTGCCGTTTTGCATCGCTTGGTCGCTCAGGCCGCGGCACAACTCGCCGATTGGGATGTAGAGATCGTCGAGACCCACCATCGCAACAAGGTCGACGCGCCTTCGGGCACAGCGCTGACTCTGGCGCGAGCAGTTGCCGACACCCGCCCCAACAGCAAGGTGGTTTGTGGACGTGTCGGGGACGCTGCTCGCCAGGATAACGAGATCGGTGTCCAGGCTTTGCGCGGCGGTTCGGTAGCTGGTTATCACGAGGTCTCTTTGTTCGCGGGGGGCGAACAGTTGACCTTGTCGCATCGCGCCGAAAGTCGCGAGCAGTTTGCGCGTGGAGCGCTCGACGCTGCCGCCTGGCTGCACGCCAAGCCCGCCGGTTTGTATCGTTTGGATCAGGTGCTCGGTCTGTGACCAAGGTCTATCTTGGTTTGGGCGGGAACCTGGGCGATTCGACGCAGATTTTCGCCGATGCCCTTTGTTATTTCGAGACTGAGAAATGGTTTGTTGTGCGCCGGGTGAGCAGTCTTTGGCGCTCGCCTGCTTGGGGCTTTGAGGGGCCTGACTTTCTCAATGCGGTGGCGCAAATCGAGTCAACTACCGGGCCACAAGACCTACTCAAAGCCTTGCTCGAATACGAACTCAGATGCGGCCGTCAGCGCGGCCCTACCATGGGCAGCAGACCGATCGACTTGGATCTGCTTACCTGGGGTGAAGAGATCATTAGCGAACCCGGTTTGAGTTTGCCTCATCCTGCCACGCCGCGGCGGCGCTTTGTGCTCGAGCCCTTGAACGAGCTCGAGCCCAATTTGACGCTGCCGGGTCTGGGTAGGATCAGCGACCATCTCGCGGCGGCTCGCCGTGCCGATGGCCAGGTTTGGCTGCAGGCGCCTTTTTCGCGTTAGGGGCAGGCCTGCCAGGACGGCTCGCCAACACTTGGCGCGCAGACGCCGTCAATGCAGTTGTCATTGCTGCAATGGTTGTCGCCATCGCAGGCTTCATTAACGCCTTTTTTCGCAGCGCAGACGCGCTCTTCGGCCGAGCAGAAGGCATCGCTAACACAGGCAGTCATGAGCGCTCCGTCTGCCGGACCCATTTCGATGCAAGCTTCGCCGGCGACTCTCGCTTGGGTGCATTGGCTGCTGCCCCCTGAGGTGTCGATGGGGCAGACTAAGCCGCCTTCGCAGAGCACGCCGTTGCTTCCGCAATCGGCGCCAGCTTCAGAGCTAAACTCAGTGGCTTGGCAGGTGGCGTTGATGCACAGCAAATCAGCTCCGCGGTCGCAGTCACCGACGGGATCATAGGGTTCGGCCTCGCAGGCATCCCCGGCGCTACCACCGTTATCGGTCAGAGCCGCTTCGCAGATTGCTTCCCCGTTGCAACGGAGGTCATCAGCGCAATCAATCTCGGCGCAGCTTTCACCCGTACCGGCCTCGAGGGCTCTTAGTGAACAGGTCCCGCATTGGTTGGCGCTAGCGCTGCATTCGCCCGCTTGTCCGTTGTCGGCGCTCGCACATTCCTCATCGACAAAGCATCCGCCTTCTTCGGCCACGGTGCCGACAAGAACTCGTTCGCAAACCGCCGAGGCATTATCGAGACAAGTCGTGCCCAAGCTGCTTTTACAGGCCGCCCAGTGTTCCGTACTAAAAGTAATAGTGCCCGCTTCGAGTCCTGATTTAACGCGATCGAGATTGCTTCCCGGACCACTCATTTGGACCTGGCACGATGCGACATCCATACCCTTGTGTCCCATGCTGGCATGTAGCGCATGCATGGTGCGGGTGCTCATGCAACGAACCAACGACTGACAAAGCGCAGCGCTCATCGCCGCTGCTTGCGCCGCCGGGGTCGTCGGGGTCGCACCGCCACCGCCACCGCCACCGCCATCACCGGGCGCCGGAGGGCCGCAGGCAATGAGGGAAGAGCAAAGGGCAAAGGAAGAAAGACGAAATAACATAAACGGCTCCGGTTAGCGTTACGCGAGGTGTAGTCGAAACGGACGTGCCTTTACAAGGGCAGCGCCGGACCTGGAGCCTGTTTTTAGCGCAGGGTTCCATATTTGCCACGAAAACCTGCGTAATCACCATGGTAGTCGATAAACCCCTTTGAGGTCATCGCCCAGATTCGCGTGGCAAAGGCTGAGATCAGGTCCTGGTTATGGGTGGCAACCAGGCAGGTGCCCTGAAAAGCTTCCAGAGCTTCGCCCAAGGCCGAGATGCTCTCGAGGTCTAAGTGGTTGGTCGGCTCGTCGAGAAAGAGCAGGTTGTGTTGCAGCAACATCAGCTCAGAGAAGAGTAAACGGGCGCGCTCGCCGCCGCTTAAGTGGTCGGTTTTCTTAAAGCACTCTTCTTTGCCAAAGAGCATTTGACCAAGGTAGCCGCGCACGACTTCTTGGCTTTCTTCGGGCTTTTTATTGTGCAGCCATTCGAGCAGACTCGAACCCGGTTTGATGGCGCCGAAGTTGTCTTGAGCATAAAACCCAAAGTTGACGTTATGACCCATGTCGATGCTGCCGGAATCGGCTTTGAGCTTGCCGGCTATCAGGTTGAGCATGGCGGTTTTACCGCTTCCCGATGGTCCGATGACGGCGATGCGTTCTTGGCGCCCAATATGCAGGTTGGCATTTTTGAGCAGCGTTAGCGCCGGCTCATGCTCGCCGCGTTTGGGAAAAGCGAGGCTGACACCTTCGACGCGCAGCACATCTTTGCCCGGCTGGTTTACGACTTTAAAGCGAATAAAGGGTTTTTGAATGTTGGAGCGCTTCAACTCGGTAGGCGTTAATTTCGTCACCTGACGTTCGCGGCTTTTAACTTGGCTGGCACGCGAGCCGGCACGGAAGCGTTGAATGAAACCGTTAAGCTGTTCAATTTTGTCGAGGCGTTGGTCGTGGTCCGCTTCGACACGGCCGCGCACTGCCATTTTCGCTTCGACCATATCGTCATAATTGCCGGGGTAAGGGATGATGGTCTCGTAATCGATGTCGGCGATATGGGTGCAAACGGCGTTCAAAAAATGGCGATCATGGCTGATGACGATGAGGCTGCCTGCGTAACGCACCAAAAATCGTTTCAACCAGTCGATGCAGTCGAGGTCCAGGTGGTTTGTCGGCTCATCGAGTAACAGTACCTGCGGACTACCAAAGAGCGATTGTGCCAATAATGCGCGCACCTTGATGGCCGCGGACAGATCGCTCATCAGCGAATAATGCAAAACCTCTTTCACCCCGAGGCCAGCGAGCAAGTCAGCCGCTTCGACTTCGGCCATGTAGCCGTCTTCTTCGGCGACGATCATCTCGAGCTCGGCGAGGCGCTCGCCGTCGGCGTCGGTGATGGCATCACCTTTGGCGTAGATCTCTTCTTTTTCGACGTTGACCTTCCACAGCCTGTCGTTGCCTTGAATCACCGTGTCCATTACGGTGAAGGCGTCATAAGCATGCTGATCCTGACGCAAAATACCGACCTTTTCAGGCAGCGAGATACGTCCCGAGTCCGCGGGCTCCTCACCGGTGAGGATGCGCATAAAAGTGGATTTCCCGGCGCCATTTGGACCGGTTAAGCCGTAGCGGCGCCCCGGCGAAAAGGTCATGTTGACCTTCTCAAAAAGGGTCGTTGCGCCAAAGCCTTTGCTAATATCGTTCAAGTTGATCATCGAATCACCTCTATCTGTCGACCGCTCAAGGCTGGCCGGTTTCGCGGCGCAGCTAACAAATCGCTTGCCCGTGTTCCACGGTGTTTTTTCACTTCCTTTCGACACAATGTTTTCAGGGATGGTCAAACAGCGTTAGCCTCGATTCGAGGTTCGCCCATGCGCGGTCGAATCGAAGGGATATTTATGCTTCGAGCGCTTATATTTGTGGGACTTTGTGGTTGTGCTTCACTGCCGACGCAGAACGCGGCTAGCGGCGAGGTTAGCCGCACTTTACTGATTAATGGCTCGCCGCTGACCATCACCTTGAACGAACCCAGTCTTAACTCTCAGGCCGTCGATAGGCTCTTTAAGCAACTGCAGCGTGAGGCGTCGGCCATCGATGCTACTTTTTTCGCCACCGGTTCGCTGGAGTTGATCAACAACGAATTGGCAAAAAGTAAGGGGCCTATTCGCATTTCGCCGCGCAGTGGCCAGATGATAGCGGATGCGATGCGCGGCTATGAATTAACAGGCGGCGTCTTTGACCCGACCGTCGGCCCTTTGATTCGCGCCTGGATCGCCATGAAGGGTGAGCAGCCTTCGCCCTCGGCAATTCGTGATGCCATGACTAAGACAGGTGCCGATAAGCTGATTTTGAGTCGCGACCTGAAGACCTTGAGCACCCAGGTGGTTGGCATGCGCCTTGAGCCGGGCGGCTTGCGAGACGGTTGGGTCGTGAAACGTATTTCCGAGATGTTGCGCGAGCGTCGTTTGGTCAATTTCTTTGTCAATTTCCGCGGCGCTTGTTGGTACGCCTCCGGCCTGGCTGCTGACGGCCGCCCCTGGCGTGTGTTGATCAACGATCATCATACACGGCGTGCAGGTCTGGTGTATTTGGAGAACGAGAGCTTATCGATATCGGTCAGTTTGGTACCGCGCCCCGACGGCAAGCCGGGTAGCAAAGGTCATATTGTCGACCCGAGAAACGGCTTTTTGGTTCAAGAAAGTCGAAGTGTCGCGGCCATCGCACCGAGCCCGCTCGACGCCGAGATTTTGTCTACCGCGACGGTGGTGCTCGGCAGCCAGGCCGGAGACGCTGTTCGTCGCGTCGATGGCGGCAGCGTGATCATCTTTTACGGAGAATCCAAAAAACCTCTCATGTTGGGCGTTAGTCCCAAGTTTGAGCGTGTTAAAGGCTTAGATCACGGAACCTATTTCGAGGGTGAACGCGCTTCGCGCTGAGCTTATCTTGCCTTGCCCTTAGTCTTTCTGAGAAGAGCACCGCATGAGAGCAGCCATAATTTTAGCAGCCGGTCAGGGCACGCGCATGAAGAGCGCCCGACCGAAAGTTCTTCACGAGGTGCTCGGGCGCCCCATGGTTCAGTGGGTTGTCGATGCGGCGCGCCTTGCGGGCGCAAAGCCAATCGTGGTTGTCGTCGGTTACGGTGCTCAGGCGGTGCGCGATAGCTTTGCTGGTCAAGACGATGTAATTTTCGCTGTCCAGGAGCAGCAGCTCGGCACCGGCGATGCGCTGGCCTGTGGTTTAGCTGCCTTACCCGCCGAGACGGATTCTCTGTTCGTACTTTGCGGCGATGTACCGCTCATTCCGACCCAAGAGCTGCAAGCCCTGGTCGAGGCCCAGCAAGGTTGTGCCTTGTCGGTGCTTAGTTTTAAAAGCCAGCCACCCCATGGCTACGGCCGCAAGCTGCGCCAAGACGGCAAGGTCTGCGCCATCATCGAAGCGAAAGACGCCAGCTCAGAACAGTTGGCCATCAGCGAATGTAACTCTGGAACCTATTGCTTTGACGCAGAGTTCCTTCGTGGCTCCATCGCTTCGCTCGACACCAACAACGCTCAAGGCGAATTCTACCTCACCGACTTGGTGGCCATCGCCCACGCTTCAGGCGCTGGCGCTGCTGCTGTGGTCGCTGCCGACGCGGCGCGTTTGGCTGGAGCCAATGACCGCTGCGATCTGGCGGCGCTCAACAAGCGCGCCCAAAGCTTGGTCAACGAGGCTCTAATGCGCTCGGGCGTGACCATGGAAGACCCTGCGAGCACGTGGGTGGACTCTACGGTGAGCGTGGGCCCGGAGACGGTCATTGCGCCTGGTGTGCGGCTTTCGGGCAGGACTCAAATCGGCGCCGCTTGCCGCATTGGCCAAGGCTCGGTGATCGGTGATTCGCTGCTCGGCGATGGGGTCGTGGTTCATCCTTATTCGGTGTTCGAATCGGCGCAGGTCGAAGCCGCGTGTTCAGTGGGGCCTTTCGCTCGACTGCGCCCTCAGGCTTATTTGGAAACCGGCGCTAAAGTCGGCAATTTTGTCGAAGTTAAAAAAGCGCGTTTTGGGGCTGGGGCCAAGGCCAATCACCTGGCTTATATCGGCGACGCCGAGATCGGCGCTGGGGCGAATATTGGTGCGGGTACCATCACCTGCAATTACGATGGCGCCAACAAGCACCTGACGCAGATCGGCGAGGGCAGCTTTGTGGGCTCGAATTCCACCTTGGTTGCTCCTATAAAAATTGGCGACGGGGCTTTTGTCGCGGCCGGTTCGGTGGTGACCCGTGAGGTACCTGAAGGCGCCTTGGGCGTGGGCCGGGTCAAGCAGCGAAACATCGAAGGCTGGGTGGCGCGAGCGGCTCCTAAAAAGGGATAAAATATGTGCGGGATTGTCGGTTATATTGGTCTCGATTCAGCCGCTGATGTGTTGGTCGAGGGGTTAAAAACCTTAGAATACCGAGGTTACGACTCTGCTGGCGTTGCGATTATTGGCGCTTCGGGGCTGCAACGGGAACGGGCTGAGGGTAAGCTCAAAAACTTGGCGGCAAAACTGCGCGCAGCGCCTTTGGCTGGCAATTTGGGCATCGGCCATACGCGCTGGGCCACGCACGGTAAACCGAACGAGATCAACGCCCATCCGCATCGCTCGGGTTCGGTGGCGGTGGTGCATAACGGGATTATTGAAAACTACGCCTCGCTGCGCAGCGAGTTGCAGGCAGCCGGGGCTGTTTTTGTATCGGAAACCGATACCGAAGTGGTGGCGCATTTAGTGGGTTCTTTGCGTGCCGAAGGGCTTGATCTACGGGCTTCTGTGGAGGCTGCCATTCAGCGCCTTGAGGGCGCTTACGCGATTGCCGTTGTCGATGAGAATTTTCCTGACGAACTGGTTGCCGCGCGTCTTTCGAGCCCATTAATTTTGGCGCTGGGCGAGGGCGAAAACCTGGTCGCCAGCGATCTTCCTGCGGTGCTTACCCATACCCGAAACGTTGTCTTTTTAGAGGACGGCGACCTCGCACATTTACGCCGCGACGGCGTCGATATTTACGCCAAAGGTTTGC
>JAPKCE010000615.1 GCA_028823075.1 Myxococcota bacterium | reverse complement strand
GTGACACCCTTGATGGTGTTGCGGTCGGTTTTGAGCGCCAAGAACCCGTACACCGTGGACCATAGGCCCTTACCCGCGATGGGGATGATGGTGACCTGCTCGGCGCCTTGCCCCACCAAATAAACGGGGCGAAGCTGGGCGTCTTCGGTGCTCATGCGGTAGATATCGGCCGACAGTTGCGAGTTGCTCAAATCGGCGACTGGCGTTTCGACAACCTTGCCGCTCTTGAGGTTGACGACCTTGGCTTGCACCTTAGCCTTGAAGGTTTCGAGCACTTTCTCTTTGGCGACCACCAAGCCGGCGGCAGCGAGAACGTTTTTCTTCTTATCGATCTCGATGTTCATGTTCTGGAGGTCGCGTAAGCCGAGCGCTGTACCCGAGATTGCCAACGAACAAACGATGCAGATGGCTGCGGCGAAACCGAGCACGTAGGTGGTTGAATGGCCTAATCGCATGCGCACCTCCTAAGCCGAAGCTGCGGCAAGGCGCAGCTTCCGACGTTTTACATTCGCCTGAACGACATAGTGATCGATCAGCGGTGCGAACACGTTCATGAAGAGAATCGCCAGCATAACGCCTTCTGGATAGGCAGGATTGATGGCGCGAACGAGCACCACAAGAGCGCCGATCAAAAAGCCGTAGATCCATTTACCGGTGGGCGTGGTGGAGGCCGAAACCGGGCCGGTCGCCATGAACACCGCGCCAAAGGCGAAGCTGCCGAGGACCAAGTGGTAGTAAGGGGGAAGATGGTACATTGGGTTGCTGCCCGGACCTGCAGCCAAGCCCAGCAACCAGGCGGTGGCGAGCAAACCGATGCAGCAGGCGACCATGATGCGCCAACTTGCCAGACCGACGATCACCAAGAAGACGGCGCCGAGCAATGCGGCAAAGGTACTGGCCTCACCCATGGAGCCGGGGATGGTGCCCCAGAACAAGCTGCCAAAGTCGTAGGTCACTCCGCTGCCGGAGCTAAAGGCGTTGAGCGCTTCGAGCCCACCGCCCGGAAGGCTCTTGGCCTCTTCGGAGGCGGCGACGCCCAGCGGCGTGGCGCCGGAGAAGCCGTCGACAATCGACTGACCGTTGGGGATAAGACCTTTTAAGAAGTCAGGCACGCCGAGGACGGCGTTCCAAACCCTGTGGCCGCCGTCGAGTTCATCGCCCGACATGGCAGCTGGGTAGGTGAAGAAGAGAAAGGCGCGGGTGGTAAGCGCTGGGTTAAGGATGTTCATCCCCACCCCGCCAAACACCTCTTTGCCGATGACCACACCAAAGGCGGTACCGACGGCGACCTGCCACAGGGGCATGGTCGGGGGCAGGATCAGCGGGATCAGCATCCCCGAAACCAAAAACCCTTCGGACACCTCTTCTTTGCGCACGGCGGCAAAGACGACTTCACAAAGACCACCGGCGACAAAGGTTACGGCGACGATCGGCAGGTAGTGAAAGGAACCACGAATAACGGCCTGAATCAGACTGTAATCCACACCTTCAGCAGCCAGCGCCTGGGCGCCGGTGTTGTAAATGGCCCACAGCAAGCAAGGAATCAGTGAGATGACCACGGAGAACATGAGGCGCTTGGAATCCAAGGCGTCGCGCAGGTGCGGACCGCTGGCCTTCGGCGTCTTCTTACCCTCGGTAAAGAGGATGGTGTCGTGCATGTCAAAGACCGTAAAGAGCCCTGGGATGTTGCCCAGTTTTCCGCCCGGCTTAACCAATTCGTGGACTTCATCAAGCTTGTCGCGAAGGAACTTCATGCCGTCTCCTTCTCGTACTGCAGCCAGCCGTCTTGCAGGATCTGCGAATAATTTATTTTTGAGGGACAAACGAAGGTGCAAAGCGCCG
>JAPKCE010000614.1 GCA_028823075.1 Myxococcota bacterium | reverse complement strand
ACGACAGTGACGACAGTGACGACAGTGACGACAGTGACGACAGTGACGACAGTGACGACAGTGAGATTGACTTAGGTGAAGCGACGGCTGCGGGCGACACCATGGCGCTCACCGACGCGATGTCTCGAGAGGAGGCATATCGAGCGCGTTGGAGTGGGGCCCCATTAGGCTTGAGTCTGGCCCATCCCATGCAACCTAGCCTCGAATTTCTGAGCCCTGAGCAACTGACCGCATTGCAGGCGGCGCATAACCATGGCGACATGGACGGCATCGCTGAGGCCCTGCGCAAAGACGACGCTTGGCTCAAGAAAACAATCACCTTCTTGCTACGCTCTGGCTACCTTTCGGGAGACTCGGCGAGCGACTAATCAATTCCTGTTGAATCGCTGCGCAAGGCCGTGCAGTAGCGTGCCGCCCCGTAGGGGCAAGAGAGCCGGCAATAATGGCGCGTCGTCTAATGGCAGGACACTGGTTTTTGGTACCAGACGTTGTAGGTTCGAATCCTACCGCGCCAGCCACATGAGCCGGACATAAGGGATGAGCAGCATGGCGACCCGAGGTAAGATCAAAGTATTGGCAGGCAACGCCTGTCCTGAATTGGCATCTTCCATCTGCGACGCCCTCGGCGTGACTTTGGGACAGGCCACGGTGGGCCGTTTCAGCGACGGCGAGGTCAACATCGACATTATGGAGTCGGTGCGTGGTTGCGACTGTTTCGTGATTCAGTCCACCAGCGCTCCGGCCAATGACCACATCATGGAGTTGTTGGTTATGGTCGATGCGCTCAAGCGCGCCTCGGCGTCGAACATCACCGCGGTGATTCCCTATTACGGTTATGCTCGGCAGGATCGAAAAGCCTCGCCTCGCGCTCCGATATCGGCGCGTCTCGTCGCTGATATTTTGCTAGCGGCTGGTGTCAACCGGGTGTTGTCGATGGAATTTCACGCCGGTCAAATCCAGGGCTTCTTCGACGTCCCTGTCGATCACCTTTACGCCATGCCCGTCATGCGCGGCTTTCTCGCCGATCATTTCCGTGAGTTGGGAATCGACAACCCGAAAGAGCAATTGGTGGTGGTTAGTCCCGACGCTGGTGGCGTTGAAAAGGCGCGAGCCTACGCACGGCGTCTGGGTGCGACTTTGGCCATTATCGATAAGCGCCGAGAGCGCGCCAACGAAAGCAAAGTCATGCACCTCGTGGGCGATGTCGCTGGGCGCCATGCCTTGCTTGTTGACGATAAGATCGACACTGCGGGCACACTTTGTCGGGCTGCCGAGGCGGTCAAAGCCGCTGGAGCCTTGAGCGTACGCGCTGCTGCTACTCACGGCGTGCTCAGTGGTCCCGCTAAAACCCGCTTGATGGAGTCGGTCATCGAAGAGATCGTACTCACCGATACCATTCCTCATAAAAATCTTGCTGAAGATTGCCCCAAAGTAACCGTGCTGAGTGTGGCTAGGCTGTTTGCCGAAGCGATCTCACGGGTCAATTCCAGCCGCAGTATTTCGAACTTATTTGAATAAAGACCGTTCATGCGAGGCTGCATGCTGCAGCGTCATCGAGGAACGGCATTAGGAGAGAAGAAGATGAAAAACTTAACAGCTTCGAGCCGCGAAAAAACTGGCAAAGGCAATAACCGGCGTCTGCGCGCCGAGGGCGAGATGCCTGCCGTTATATACGGTGGCGAGGGAGAGGCGCTCAGTCTCAGTCTTTCGTCGCATGCGCTGACCAGAGCGTTGCGCGGCGAAAACCGCCGTAACACCCTCATCGGTCTGGAAATCGATGGTGCCGAGGCTCAACCCGTTCTGCTGCGCGAGTTGCAGGCCGACCCGGTTACCCGCGATCTTGT
>JAPKCE010000613.1 GCA_028823075.1 Myxococcota bacterium | reverse complement strand
GGTCGCGCCATAGGGTGTGACGATATCCGCGCTGGCGGGCAAAGCCTCGCGCATCCGTTTGAGCACCTGAGCCGGCACGGGAGCGCCAGCTGAAATTACTCTTTTAAAGCCGCCAAAGGTTTTTGATTCTTGTGCACACCAACGGCTGAAGGTGTTGAGTAGGGCGGGCGAGCCGAACATGGTCGTGACGCCTTGATTGTCGATGGCATCAGCGAGCACCCGAGGATCGACTTTTGCCGGCCGCGTGAAGTCCATCGGCGGGATCACCGCCGTTGTTCCCAAAGCGGGTGCAAAGAGGGCAAAGAGCGGGAAGGTGGGCAGGTCAACTTCGCCGGGTTGAATGTCATACAGGTCGCGGATCATGCGCACCTGGGCGGCGAAGTGCTGATGTTTGTAAACCACCCCTTTGGGCACACCCGTGCTGCCGCTGGTGAACAGGATGGCGGCATCATCGCGTGCGCTAATGCGCTCGCCTTCTGGCTCGGCGTCGGAGTCGCCGAGGTGGCGAATCTTCTGGAGCGTCGTACTCGCCCAAAAACCCTTGGAACCAACCGAAATTGTAGTGGTTAGGCTGCCTTTTGCCCAACCGAAAATAAGGCGAGCGAGATGCGCCGCTGGGATTCCGATGAACAGTTTAGGCCGAGCCTCCGCCAAGCAGGACTTAAGCGCTTTCAAGCCGATGCCCGGATCGATGAGAACAGGCACGGCGCCAAGAGAAAAAAGAGCGAAGGTCAGACTGAAAAGCTCCAGGCTTGGCTTGACCATTACCGCAACCCGCTGACCCTTGCGGACGCCATAAGAGCGCAAGCCACGAGCGATCAGACGGCTGTCATTAGCGAGCTCGTTATAGCTGACCGACTTGTAGCTAACCGGAGGGTTGGGTCGCCGACCGATGGGCAACTTGAGCGCTATAGCATCGGGTTGGCTGCTCGCCATGGCGGCCAGCGCCTCGACGATGGTTTCAGTCATCGTGACGAGCCAAAAATTCGTCGATCCGATCGATCAACGGCGGCCCGGCATCCTCCAACACGTAATGCCCACAATCCGCGAAACGCTGCACTTCGGCATGCGGCCAATGGCGTTGCCATTTGGCGAGGAAGCGCTCGGTAAACACAAAGTCTTTGAGGCCCCAAGCGATAAGTGCTGGGCGGTCACAAAACTGCTCAAGCTCGGCTTCCACAGCGGCGACAATGGCATAGGATGGGTCGTTCGCGGTAAGTGGAATATCCTCGACAAAGCGGCGCGTGGCGACGCGGCGATGACGCGGCTCATAGGGTGCGCGATAGGCCCGGCGGATTTCGCCAGAGACCGGCCGACAAAATGCCAAATACGAGGCAGAGCGGGCAAACAGACTGTGGCTGTCGATCAACCAACGCCCAAGCCGGCTGCGCATAAAGGCGATGGGTCGGGGCAGGGCCTGATCGCTAGGCAAGCGAAACCCGGCAGTGTTGAGCACAACAAAACGGGCAATACGTTCGGGATGTCGATGGGCATAGGCCATGCCGATCATGCCGCCCCAATCGTGCAGTACGAGGGTGATTTTACTTTCGGGTGCCTGCGCCTCGATGAGCGATTCGAGATCGTCTACCCGCTCACTCAAGCTGTAACCGTAATCCGCTTCGCTCGGCGCGTCGGACAGTCCACAACCCAAGTGGTCCGGCACGATGCAACGGTAGCGCTGGCTCAGGCGCTCAACCAAGTTACGGTAATAATAGCACCAGGTGGGGTTACCATGCAGCATGACAACGACCTCTCCTTGGCCTTCGTCGAGATAATGTTGCCGGCGCCCGGGAGCGCCGTGAAAATGCGATGAAAACGCCAGAAGCTCGCTCAAGCCGGAGGCTGC
>JAPKCE010000612.1 GCA_028823075.1 Myxococcota bacterium | reverse complement strand
GCATCAACACCCCGAGGCGGGTACTGATAATCAACGCTTAGAATTTTTGGGCGATGCGGTGTTGGGCATGATCGTCGCCGAAGAGATGTTTCGCCGCGTCGGCGCCGACGAGGGGCGTTTGACCCAAGGTCGCGCTGTGGTGGTGAGTACCAAGGCCCTGGCTGCCGCGGCTCGTCGATTGATGCTCGGCGATTTGTTGCGCATGAGCGATGCGGCTCAAAAGGCAGGTGATAATCAGCGCGATAAAGTGCTCGCGGACGCCTTTGAGGCGCTGGTGGCGCTGGCTTATGAAGAGATGGGCCTGGAAGGTGCTCGGCGTTTTGTACTCAAGCATTTGAGTGAACAAGTCGCTGCCGCGGTGGAAGGCGGTTCCGCTCTGCGCAACGCCAAGTCGGTGCTCAGCGAGCGTTGTCAGGAGGGCGACGGCAAGCCTCCGGAATACCGTTTGGTAGGCAAGACCGGACCCGATCATGACCCGCTTCATGAGGTCGTGGTATTATGGCAACAAAAAGATGCTGTTTATGGTGAAGATAAAGGTATCAAGGCGGCACAGATGGTGGCCGCTGAAGCGGCTTTAGACGCTTGGTTCGGAGAAAAAGTATGAGCGAGTTTCGTAGTGGGTATTGTGCCATCGTTGGGCGCCCAAATGCAGGTAAATCAACGCTGCTCAACCGTTTGGTAGGTCTCAAACTCGCCATCGCCACGCATAAACCTCAGACCACGCGGGATCGTATTCTCGGCGTGCTCACCACCGACGATGCCCAGGTCGTTTTGGTGGACACCCCGGGTTTGCATAAGGCCGATGGTGGCATCAACCGCCACATGGTCAAAACGGCTGAGCAGGCATTGAGTTCTGCCGATGTCGTGCTGTGGATGATGGAGATCGACACCGATGATGCGCGCACGCCGAGCAAGGGGCAGCATCATATTTACAACTCGATTATAGCTTCAGAAAAGCCGTGGATTGTGGCGCTCAATAAGGTGGATAAGCTGCCCGACCGCAGCCGCATTTTACCCTGGCTTAAGCTCTGGCAAGAGACCTTCAACCCGCCGATTCTGATTCCGCTTTCGGCGCAAGACGGAGACAATGTCGATGAGTTGCTGGCCGAGGTCTGCAAGCTGCTCCCCGTAGGACCTATGCTGTTTGATGCTGACACCGTGACCGACCGTACGGAACGCTTTTTAAGTGCCGAGATTATCCGCGAAAAAGCGATTTTAGAGACCCAAGATGAGCTGCCCTATTCCATAGCGGTGACCATCGACACCTTCAATGAGGAAGAGCGCTTTAACCCCGATGATCCGGTGGTGGCGATCCAGGCGACAGTGCATGTTGAGCGCGACGGTCAGAAGCGCATCGTCGTGGGTACCCGCGGCAAAGTGATTAAGAAAATCGGTTCGCGCTCACGTCGAGACCTGCGCCACCTGCTCGGTTGCCGTGTTTATCTCGAACTCTTCGTTCGGGTGACTAAGAAATGGACGCATGTCGACCATCAGTTGCGGGAGTTTGGCTATGACCAATGAATTCATCCCCGGCCTAGTCGCGGTAATCGGTCGCCCCAACGTCGGTAAGTCTACGTTTTTCAACCGCTTAGCCAAAGAGCGGGTGAGCATCGTCAAGGATGAGCCCGGCGTCACCCGAGACCGAATTTATCGTGAAGTTGAGCATTGGGGCACGCCTTTTATCCTCTGTGATACGGGGGGCTTTGAGCCCAAAACCGACGATCCGATGTTGGTGGCAATGCGCCGTCAAACCCAGCTCGCGATCGAGCAGGCCGATGCCGTTATTTTTATGACCGACGGAGTCGCAGGCCTAACGGGAGGCGACAAAGAAGTCGCCAACCTGCTACGC
>JAPKCE010000063.1 GCA_028823075.1 Myxococcota bacterium | reverse complement strand
GCCTATAACACGTCCAAATTGCATGTTTACCTCCTCGGCAGTTTCCAAGGCACTTCGACCGGAACGATCTCTTTGCCTGGGAAGCTTGGGAAGCGCCAACGTCTCACCTTGGAGTTGATACAACGAGCCACGTCAGTGCCTTTGTAATCGGCGCTTAGAATATCAAACTTTGCGACCTTGCCGCTAGGTTGAATACTGATGCGGGCGCGCAGTTCGCCAAACATTCGCTGCCCGCGAGTCATCGCTCGACTGACACAGGCGGTGATGCCGCGCTGCCCGCGCTCAATCACCTTCGCCGCAGCCTTGACGTCCAGCTGAGTGGCGCGCCCTGGAGGAGCCGACAACGTGGGCAAGGGTAGACGGACAGTGCCCAAGGCAGATTGCAAGGCTGCCATACGCGCCAGATCCGCAGCGCTAACTTTAGTCGATTGACGTAAGCGCTGCTCCTCGGCCTCGGCCGGGTCTTCGTCGACGACGATCATATCCAGTTCATCATCATCGCTGGAGTCTTTGCGACGTTTTCGCGATTCGGCACGCATCTTTGCGCGCACCTTGGTATCAGCTGCTTTATATTGGGCCTTCAGCACCTCGTCGCGACAGCCGCCCATCAAGCATTCGAGCATGGCTCGGCCTTCGGCGGCATTAATAGACTGACCGCGGTGATACGGTCGTACAACGAGCAAATCTTTGGAGTCGGCAAACTGTCCGCGCACCTTTTTCAGCGCTTTAAGTTCCTGCACCGCGTCCAACGCGAGTTGCGCCTCTTTGCTGTTTGGGAACGAACGGAAGGTTGGCTGCCCAGCAGGACAATCAAAGGCATCAGCACTGGTCGGGGGAACACCGTCGGTCTGTTGCTCCACGGCCGTACATTTAGAAAAATTGGCTCGCCCCAAACGGATCTCAACGCTATCATCTTTTAGCGGCATCATCTCAAAGGCCCAGCCCTCGATAATAACCCGATCTTGGTAACTCAGATTTTCGATGACCGCCGCGGCAACGATGCTGCGCTCACGGCTGGTGGCTCCGGCTTTACCGCTTAATCCTATGAGGCGTACGTACGATGCCTGACCGCTAGTTTTGAAGGAAGCCTTCTGCATGCTCTTTGCGAAGGGGTTGCCGATTATGCCTTGCTGCATGCCCACGCCCAGTCCGAGCAGAAGCACCAAAATCGACCCAAAGATGATCAGGCGACGCCGCGCTCCTTGCTGCAAGCCACTGGCGAGCAGGAAAATACGCGTCTCGTCGCCGATGGCCGATACGGAATCATCGCGAACCAACAACGGTGAACTGACGGCCGCTGAAACCTCTCCACTAACCTCGCGACCTGCCAAACCAGTCTTTACCGGCCGCAACTCCGGCGTCGGTTGTACGGCGGGAGGGGAAGCTGGTGGAACGGCCGGCGCTGTCGGTGCGACGGTAGAACCCCCCGTCATGTCGTCGAGTAGAGTCGCCAACTCAGGGACATCACGAACGGGCAGCCAACCGCTCATACCCTCGCGCCAAGCGTGATCAGCCGCCGAAAACTCGCCGCGGCTTAAACGGCTACTGACCTCGGCTTGACTCATCGGACCCTGGCGCTCGCCGCCCTTCGCGAGAAACCAATTATCAATGGTTTGGTTCGGCGTTTCACCGCTTTTTGCTAGATACGAGCGCAGATCATCGGCCGATAGGCTGTCCAGCGCGCCGAGGCTTCGCTCGGGATCGCGAACCACCATCACACCCTTGCATTGACGACAGCGAATCTTCAGCACTCGGCCGCGGATCGTATCGTCTTGAAGACTGTATTTAGTGCTACAATGCTCGCAGCGAAATTTCATCGAATACCGATCGAATCAAAAAATAGGCTTCATAGATAGACACGCGCCCAAACCCTATAGGGGACTGGGCCCGTGGAAGAAAGCCCCCGATTGCCGGTCGTTGACGGAAACGACGCCCTGCCGACTTGAGCGGTTGAATCCGCGGCCAAAAGGGGTAAACAGAGGCCAACGTAGCTTGGGTGAGGCAGGAGGCAACAGGTGACGCTGACCATCGCCTTAGCGCGCAACATGCTCACCCAAGCCAGTCTGAGTTTTGTCCTTCTTTTTTTCACCGTTTTGTTGTCGCAAATGGTGCGTCTGGGCCCTCTTCTTTTAGCCGCCGTCGGCGATCCACTTGGCTTTGCTCAACTGCTGGTGGACATTCTGCCGCGCATTGTCGTCATAGCCTTGCCCTTTAGTCTTCCTTTGGGCGCTTTTTTCGCTGTCGACCGCATGGAAAAACGCGAGCTTTCCCAAATGCTCAGCGCACTCGGGGCGCCGCCAAAACAGACCTGGCTGCGCGCTGCCTTGCTGTTAGGCATGTGGGTTGCTGTTGCGATCACCCCGGTAGCCTGGCTGCTCGAGAGTCAAGCCGCTGAGGCCTTTCCGACCCACGCGCTGAACCTGGCACGACAGTCGGTGATCGCTAAGGTCAGCCCCGGTCAGGTAGCTCGCCTCAACGAGCGTTTGGCGGTGTTTGCCGGCGAGCGCATTGGCGAAGCCCAATTTGAACATGTCACAGTATTGAGTGGACGCGATGTGCTGAGCGGTCGTCTTGGAGAACTGACCGGCGAAGGCCTGCGGCTTGAACTCCATATTCGCGACGCCGAACTGTGGCGACATACGCCAGAAGGGCTGCGGCGGGCATCAGCTGATATTTTGAAGGTGACGCTGCCGGCTTCACGCAACATCGCTAGGCACCTCGGGTTTTTCCACGGGCGCGACGCTTTGGACCCAATCGTTCTCGCTGCGACCGCGGGTAACTCCCGCGAGGCCAGACTTCGTCGCTACACCGGCTGGCGGCGTATCCTAACCCCTCTAACCGTGTTAATGCTGCCCCTCTTCGGCGTCGCCTTGGCGCTGATGTTGCCGGCTTCTATTCGCCTCATCGGTGGCGTTCTCGTAACGGTCGCTTTCATCGCTCTTTATGTCGTGGGTGAGTCCATCGCCGCGAGCGGTGTGCCTGCCTTAGCGGTCGCGCTCATGCCCTCGGCCATAGGACTCGCGGCCGCATACATCGTGCTGCGCCAAGAAAACCGCCTGGAACAAAACCTATGAGGGGCTTGCTGGGCGTTCTGTTTCGCCACCTCTACGGAGCGGTTGGGCTGGCAATTCTGGTGCTTTTCACCGGTTGGATACTCGTCGACCTGGCCGAACTCAGCCGCCACATCGTGCGCGCTGGATGGCATACGGTACCGCCACTTTACACCATGCGAGCCCCGGTTTTACTGCATCGTTTGATGCCGCTGGCATTGATCATCGGCAGCGCGTTAACGGTTGGTATTTGGTCCTCGGACCGGCATCTGCAAAACGCGGCAGCCCTAGGCATGAAGCCCATCCATATCCCCCTTCTGGTAGTCGCTCTACTCAGTCCTGTCGCTGTTATCTGGGGTTACGCCGGTGCCAACCAGATCCCGCCACTGCACCGCGAACAGAACCGTCTTTTATACCAGTCTTATGGCATCGGCGGACACCATTACGGCTCCTTTCATCAGCCCAGCGGTTTGGTGGTTGATCATGACTGGTTGGTGCGCTTTAAACCGACAGGCCCGACGGTCATCAAGGACTTGGAGGCGGTTCGCTTGTTACGCGGTAAGGTGCTGGAACGGGTCAGCGCCGACAGCGCCAGTTTAGGCCTTGGCGGTTGGATCGCATCATCGGTGCGCATTAGCCGCCGAAGTGGTGATTCGGTGGAAAGCGAAACCATAGCCGAAACGCCTCTGCCGTTTTTCCAAAGCAGCACCTCCCTCGATTATGCCATCGGCTTTCCCGACGAATTTAAAAGCGCCTACCTGGCGACCATGGCCGAACGAGCAGCCAGTGCTGGAAGCGACCCGCGCCCCTTCGTTTTTGAACGAGAGCAACGTTTGTCCCGCGTCATGTTGTTGTTGCTCATGCTTCTGGCGACCGGTGTCATCACCGCACGCATTGGGCCTGGAGCGAGCTTTAACGTCGTTATGGCTCGCTCGACCATGATGGCGGTCATCTACGAGGTTGCCTCCTTTGTCGGTGCCTCACTGGCTTTGGTCTTGCCCCACGGGCAAGAGATGATCGCGGCGTGGATTCCGGTTGTGTTGATCGTCGCTGTCGCCCTGCGGGGCATTCAAAGGCTGGAGCGCTTGAGATGATCCGCCCTGGGCAACGCATCGAGCATTTCCGTGTCATGGGTAAATTGGCCAACGGGGGCATGGCCTCAGTGTACCTGGCACGCGACCTACGCCAGAACGAGCGCTTGGTCGTACTCAAGGTCATTTTACCGCATCTGCGCGACAACGAAGATTACCGTGCCATGTTCGAGCGCGAAGCGGCCGTCGGGGCGCTGGTTCGTCACCCGAACTCGGTGGATGTTCACGGCATATTCATGTGGCAAGGTCAGGCAGTTTTAGTGATGGAATTCTTGGATGGACGCAACCTCATCCAGGTCATCGGCGCGGCGCGACGACGCAAACAAGCCATCTCCTTTGCCGTGGTGGCGCATGTGATCTCACGGGTTGCACGAGCCATGGAGTTGGCCTGGAACATCCCCGGGCCAAACGGCGAGGCGGCGCAGATTATCCATCGCGATATCAGCCCCGAAAACGTTGTTTTAACCTACGATGGCGAAGTCAAACTGGTCGACTTTGGTATCGCCAAACACAACCATATCGAGGGCAACACCCAAGCCGGACAACTCAAGGGCAAATACAGCTACATGAGCCCGGAACAGATTCGCGGCGAAGAAGCGGATCATCGTGCAGACCAGTATTCGCAATGTGTTTTGCTCTACATCTTGCTGACGGGTCGCAAACCTTTTGTCGCTGCCAACGACGTCGAACTGTTGCGCCTCATCGTCGGTGAAGACCCCGTACCCCCGTCACAGGTCGACCCCACCGTTCCCGGGGTTCTCGAAGAGATCGCGCTGCGTGGTCTGCGCAAGGCCCCGGCCGCTCGGTTCTCGGACCATGGCCATCTGGCGGCGCATCTCGAGGATCGATATCTGGCGCAACACCCTGCGTCTTACGCCGACATCCGCACGCTCATGAATGAGCTTTTCCCCGAACAAAGCGATGCAGTTCGTCGGCGTATCCAGATGCTCGTGGACGCCGAGCGCGACTCGACGGTTACCGGCTTCTTTATCGAGCTTCCCGAACCCGAAGCCGACCTTACCGTTCATGATGAGACCATCATCGAAATCCCGCCTCCGGAAAACCCGGTCGCCAACTTTCGAGCCACCGCCGTCATCCCAAACCCGCTGCCTATCGAGGAAGCGACAGAGATCGGCGAAGCCACCATCCTGGTCGATTTGTCCTCGCCATCAACAACACCACCTTCCTCGGCGCCGAGTCGAACGCTGCCACCACGCGCTCAAACCAAGCGCGAGCGACAGGTTCTACCCAAAGCTAAACTGCGCAAACCCAGACGCGCTCCCGTGTTCGCTCTATTTGCGTTGGCTCTGGTCGCCATATTCGCCGTCGTGTTAGCTGGGTTAAACTCGGTGACGCCAAATGATGAAGCGATAGGCGCTAAAACCCGACAAGGGACCGTGGCCTTGCGCAGCACGGGAGCCGATGAGGCGGCCGAGGTGCGCATCAACGGCGCTCGCGTTGGCAGCACCCCTATCGAGGTCAAACACGAACCTGGTAACTTGCGCGTGATCTGCAGCTTTCCCAGCCGCAAGGTGGTGCTGCGTCAACAAATCGACCTACGCGCCGGGGCGCGCAAACACGTGCTCTGCGCGCCGGGTCACGCCGACCTTCGTATTAGCGGCCCGCGGGGTTATTCGATCAGTATCGACGGCAAGCCTCCTGTGGCCATCCCAGTCAGTTTGGTGCGCACGATGGAAGGTGAGTATGAACTGGTCTGGTCGCGCACGGGACGCGAAAAAACCCATCGACGGACCCTGCGCTTAGCGGCTGATGAAAAACGTTCAGTACGACATTGGAAGGCACTCAAATGAAGTCTACCGATTGTATTCTGGCGATCGAAACCAGCTGCGATGAGACGGCCGCCGCGGTGCTTCGAGACGGCGAGATCGTCGCCGAAGTCGAGCATAGCCAAACCGACTAACACAGCTATTACGGCGGCGTCGTTCCTGAACTCGCCAGCCGCGACCACATCGCCCATGTTGGCGCCGTTTGCCGCAGCGTTCTACGCGGCCACGAAGAGGCGCTAACGCTGGTCGCTGCAACCCGAGGGCCGGGCTTGGTTGGCGGTTTGCTGGTCGGACTGCAATGGGCGAAAGCCTACGCCTTTGGACGAGGACTACCCTTCGTCGGTGTGCATCACCTTGCCGGTCATCTGGCGGCTCCCTTGCTCGACCCCTCTTTCGTTTTACAGCCGCCTTTTGTTTCGCTGTTAATCAGCGGCGGACATACGCAGATTTACGCGGTGGAGGCTTGGGGCCATGCGCGCCTCCTGGGTGCCAGCCGCGACGATGCCGCGGGCGAAGCCTTCGACAAAGGAGCTCGCCTGCTCGGCCTGGGTTATCCAGGAGGCCCCGCCGTGCAAAAGGCTGCAGAAGGGTTTTTGGGCAAAGCTCACCGGCTGCCTCGCCCCATGCTAAAACGTGGGCTCGAGATGAGTTTTAGCGGCCTCAAAACTGCGCTGCGCGACGAAGTGAGAAGACGCTGCGGAGATTCGCAGCCCGACGCTCAAACCGCTGCTGAGATGGCCACTTCTTTACAAGACGCCATCGTCGATGTCCTGGTGACGAAAGCCTGCGCTGCGCTCAAAGAAAGCGGTTATTCTCGCCTCACGATAGGCGGCGGCGTGGCCGCAAACGGACCCCTGCGAACGGCTCTGCAAAACGCCGCAAAACGCGAGGGGTTTGAACTCTATATGCCGCCGTTGAAATGGTGCACAGACAATGCCGCAATGATCGCCGCGGCGGCAGCTATTCGTTTGGGTTCGAAGGGCGCCGATAGCTACGACTTACCGGCCCGTGCTCGTTGGCCACTGAGTGAAGAATGGGCAGGCCCGAGCTAAAGTCATCATTGAAGTTCGGACAACCATCGGGCGACTGCGGCATCGGGGCGCGACACCACACGGCGATAGGCGAGCAACAGTTTGCGGGCTCTCACGCGGGCGCTGGCATCGCCGTTCTTAAAATTTTCGTATTCGATGAGGCCTAAGTTTTTGAGCGCAAAACCGTTGCTGCCGTCGAGCCCAATCGCTTTGCGCAAATCGGCGGTGGCCTTGCCGATATCACCGGCGCTATAATGCGCTTCACCGCGCTCCGAAAGTGCCACGGAACTCTCCCCCGGGCTTACTTTCAACCGCAGGGCCAAGCCGATTAACTGAATAGCGCCTTGCAGGTTTCCTTCATCGCGCAAGATGCGTGCGCCCTGCATGCGCTTGGCAAACTCGCCGGTGCGCAAGGGGCTTCGCCGCGCCTTACGACGACGACTACGACGACGACGTTTCTTGACCTTCTTCTTGGGCAGGACTCGGGGGCCCGCATCAACGCCGAGGGTGACTTGCTTTTTACTGTCTGCGACCTTCTCCTCACCCTCATCCAACTTCATGCTCGGGTCCCACTTTATCGTTCGCTGGGAGACTGCTTTGTTTTTGTTCGCAAATTCGTAGCCGGTCCAGGCGATTCCACCAACGAGTCCGCCAATCAGCAACACAGAACGAAAATGTTTCGTTCGAAGAGCCCCTGCTGAAGGGCGCTCAGGATATGACTCGAGGGCCGCTGCCTCGACATTACTCCTTTCAGCAGGCCCTTGATAACCCGAGCGCTTTGGCGCCACATAGGGTTGATCAAGACTGCTGCGGGTGGGCGGTAAGGCCTCGTCAAAGCCAGCATCGCCCGGCAACTCAGCCGAGCGACGGGCAGGCGGCCTACCCGGGGACTCATCCAAATCCTCGTGGACCGGCGGGAGCACCTCTTCAACGGAGAATAGGAACTCGTCCTCGAGGATGGGCGGCTCATCGAATTCTTGGGTCACACTTACGCTCGGTAGTCGACTGCCATCGAGCATCGGTTCAATCGCGTGTGCTGGCCCGTTTAAAGAGCTGGGAATTTGAGTTTTGAAAAAGCTCTGAGCTTGAATCAAAGCTGTTTCTATACCGATATCAAGATCGGGAAGTTGGTCCCAATCCTCGCGACCGAAAGCTGCCCAGCCCTCTTCTTTTAGCGAGGATTCAGGCAGGCCGGCTTCACCATCAACGGCCAGCGACCACGCGAAATCACCTTCCAACTGGTCGACCGGTTGCGATTCATCGGCGGTCGGGTCGAGGGCCTTGGCGGGAACGCTCTCGCCTAACTGACGGCGGGATGAACGATGAGACGCCAGAATCCCATCCTCTAATAAGGACAGGGCGCCCTCAACAGCTGGCGAGCCGCCCATAGTCCAAAGCGCTTGCATGTCTCTTTTGCCGTCGATGAGACGGAAGATCCATGCGACATCGTCGCTCATTCGCGCCAGTCGGGAGAGTAGGCGAGAGGGGTCGCATTGAAGAGGGCCTTGCGGCGCTTTGGCGAGCATTTCCGAACAGCGTAACTCCAGGCCATCAGCCTCGGCAATCAACCCATCTAAGGAGCGACTACTTTCGCCTGTCGGGGACTGCTGCCGGTCGAAAGCATAGCTACCGCTGCGCAGCTTAAGAAGCACGCAAAGAGCTTCGACGCCCGTTAGCCCTCCAGCAACCACAAGGGTTACCTCACCAGACCGCAGATGAATTTGCCCTGGAGCCTGCGAATTATCGAGACTGATAACACCACTAAAATTGGCGTCTACCGCACGGCTCAAATCGTCGCGAAAGAGCCCCTGCGAGAGATCAGCCGGACGGCCCAGCGCTTCTTGCCGTTGCGCATCGAGGATGGATACAACCTGCGCTGCGGCCGCCGGAAAGCGAAGCGGCCGTGTCAGTTCAAAAACACCCTTCGTCGGCGCCCTCGAACTTGCGCCTTCACCGAGCAGTATGACGGCGAGACCAGCGGCCAGCGCAGGCTCGATAAGGTCGTAGCTCAG
>JAPKCE010000611.1 GCA_028823075.1 Myxococcota bacterium | reverse complement strand
CAGTTAGCGCAGCATATCGCCGATGATTTCCGTAAGAAAGGGCGTCACGTCGAGGTTCGCGCCGAGACCCTTGTGAGCCTCAACGGCCGCCGCCCCGTGCCCATGATCAACCCCGATATCGATCTCATCCAGCCGCTCCCGGCGGGTTGGATATTAGCCGCCCCTACCGGCGCGCCGCATAGCGCCAAGGCGGGGCGACGCTAATGTTCGTTGTTTTTAGTTTACTGCTCGCGGCCGAACTCGGTCCTGCCGCCAAAGTCATCGACAAAGCGAGCGCTCCCACGTTGCCGGGAGTCGAAATTTTTAGTGGGCGCAAACGTCGCCGTACCGCGGGCTCTGCCCATAAGTTGAGCGAAAAGTCCCTACAACGCCAAGCCAGCGACGACATCCACCGCGTGCTCGCCGAGGTCCCGGGCGTGTATGTTCGCGAAGAGGAGGGCTACGGGTTGCGCCCCAACATTGGGCTTCGCGGCGCCAGCTCGGACCGCAGCGCCAAAATCACCCTAACGGAAGACGGGATTCTACTCGCCCCCGCCCCCTACAGCGCTCCCGCCGCCTATTACTTTCCGATGAGCGGGCGCCTGGTTGGACTGGAGGTCTTTAAAGGTCCGGCGGCCATTCAATTTGGCCCGCAGACCCTTGGCGGCGCGCTTAACCTGCTGAGTCGGCAGATTCCGCAAAAGCGGCTGCTAACGCTGCTGCGAACGGCGCTCGGTAGCCACGGTTACTATAAAGGGCATTTCGCAGCAGGCGGCGTCTCGGGGAATTTTGGTGCCATGATCGAGGGCTTGCATTTACGCGCCGATGGTCATCAACAAATCGACGGTGGTCGCGACAGCGGTTTTCAGAAAAACGAAGGTCTCTTTCGGGGGCTCTGGCGCAGCAAGGCGCAACGTAGTGCGCGCCACCGAGTCAATCTCAAACTGGGCTACGCTGATGAAGTCTCCAATGCCTCCTACCTCGGGCTAACCCGTCTAGATTTCTCGGCGTCTCCTCATCGCCGCTACCTTGCCGGCAGCCAGGACCGAATGACCTGGCAGCGCAAGCAGTTCGTGCTCGATCACAGCATGCGCTGGGCTGGAGGGCGATTACGCACTGCCCTTTACCGCCATGAGCTTGAGCGAAGCTGGCGTAAAGTTGCGGGCTTTCGCGAAGGCCCGGAGCTGGGCTCACTGATTCGTAGCGGGGCCAAAGCTGGCAGCAACGCCATCTGGCTAGCGCTGTTGAAAGGCGAAGAGGATAGCGCCGGCGATGCCATGGCGATCATGCTCGGCACCAATGCGCGGCGTTATGAGAGCCAGGGGTTACAAACGGTTTTACAACAAAAGCTAGGCGATCACAGGCTCCATTTGGGGTTGCGACTGCATCATGATGGTATTGCCCGAGAGCATAGTGCCGAAGGGTTTTTGATGCAGCAAGGCGAGCTTGCAAGCGACGGGCGCGGCGAGCAGACCGTTTTGGAAAACCATGCATGGACGCGGGCGCTTGCAACGCATTTTCTCGATGAATGGCGTTTGTCCAAACGGCTCTTTTTGAGTTTCGGTAGCCGACTTGAATTGATGCGCGGTTCGCTGCGCCAGGAGGGGCAGCTAGGCGGTGACAACGAACAAATAGCGCTGCTCCCCGGTATCGGTATCTTTCACCAAACCACCAAAGCGCTGGGCCTGCTGGCAGGCTTGCATCGGGGCTTTAGCCCGGTGGCGCCCGGACAGGCTTCGGAGATCAAACCCGAAAGCAGTATTAATGCTGAGGCCGGACTGCGCTACCGTGAACCCGGAAAGCATCTCGAGTTGATCAGCTTCGCCAACGCCTACAGTAATATGCTGGGGGCTTGTACACAGTCACGCGGCTGTCCAAG
>JAPKCE010000062.1 GCA_028823075.1 Myxococcota bacterium | reverse complement strand
GCCAATACGGGAACACTTGATCCGGGTTTTGCTATGGCTTTGGGTTCGTATGTTCGTGCGGGCGGTGGGTTGTTGGTGAGCGTGGGCCAAAATACCGACACCGATGCCTTGCAGCGCCAACTTGGCGATCTGCTTCCCGGTCGGATGCGCTCGCTCTGGAGCGCCAAAGACCAAGAGGGTCAAAGCGATAAATCAGCAGCTTTTTCTGTCGCGACACCCGATCCGTTATGGCTAAAAAGGTTAGGCATGGGCGGCAGCGCTGGCTTGCTGCGCACCAAGGTTTGGCAGGGGATTAACCTCGAAGCCAGCGGTGAGGTACGATGGCGTTTGAGCGACGGTCGGCCGCTGCTTATCGAAGGAGCGGTTGGTCAGGGGCGAGTGTTGTTGCTAGCCACCAGCATCGATCGTGACGGTTCAGATCTGGCGATTCGACCGGCCTTTGTCCCCTTGCTTCGCGGCATGCTGCGTTATCTCGCCGGCGATTCCGCCTCACAACTCAGTCCGAGCGTGCTTCCTGGCGCCACCTGGCGCCTGCCGGTTCGAGCAGACTCTGCTGAGTTCAAGCGTCTCGGCGGTGGTTTAGCCAAAGCAGAACGCGGTGCCGAGGCTTTGCGCTTTACGCCCAAACGTTTGGGTCTATGGCGCTCTGAAAAGCTTGATTTGGCAGTTGAATTACGCACTGACCCTCGCGAGAGCCTGCCCCAGTCAACGCTCAAAAACGCTCCGGATTTAGCGGCAGGCCTTGGCGGAACGCAAAGGCAAACCCCCTTGTGGCCGATTCTTTTAGCTGTGGCTATTGCGGCGCTGCTCGGCGAAGCATTTTTGCTCTTTGGTGATCACCGTCGCCGCGTTTAAAGCGCTGTAAAGGCGGCCAGCGCCGCTTATCTATTGCTGGCTAAACGCCGTGCCACGTCGATCGCTGCATAGGTCAGAACCGCATCGGCGCCGGCTCGTTTGAAGGCAAGAAGGCTCTCCATCATGACCTGTTCTTCGTCGAGCCAACCCCGCTCAGAAGCGGCCATCAGCATGGCGTATTCACCGCTGACTTGGTAGGCAAACGTAGGCATCTTAAAAGTGCTTTTTACACGCCATAGGACATCGAGGTAAGGCATCCCCGGCTTGATCATGACCATGTCCGCGCCCTCGTCGATGTCTAGAGCGACTTCGCGTAAGGCCTCGTCACCGTTGCCCGGATCTTGTTGGTAGGTCCTCTTATCAGCCTCACCTAGAGCGCCTTTTGACCCTACAGCGTCGCGAAAGGGCCCGTAGAACGAACTGGCGTATTTGGCCGCGTAAGAGAGGATTTGTTTGTCGTGCAGACCCGCATCATCGAGATGTTGACGAATAGCGCCGATGCGCCCGTCCATCATGTCGCTTGGAGCAAGGATGTCGCACCCGGCCTCAGCTTGAACGCGGGCTTGCACGCAAAGCGCCTTGATGGTGGCATCATTGAGCACGCGACCCTCGCGTACGATACCGTCCTGCCCGTTGCTGGTAAAGGGATCGAGAGCCACATCGCAGATAATTCCCAGATCGGGTATTTTGGCTTTAAGCGCTTCCACAGCGCGGCAGATCAGGTTGTCAGGATCGGCCGCTAAGCTGCCGTCTCGGTCCTTATGTTGCGCATCGATGACTGGAAAAACAGCCAGGGCAGGGATGCCTAAATCGCGTGCCTCAAGCGCCGCTTCGAGCAGCAGGTCTAGCGATAAACGTTCGACACCGGGCATGGAATCGACAGCCTGGCGGCGATTGTTACCTTCGATGACAAAGCAGGGCCAGATGAGATCATCGACGCTCAAACTGTTCTCGCGTGTGAGCCGTCGCGACCAGGCGGTCTGACGGTTTCTGCGCATACGTGTTTGTGGGTATTTTGGCATGAGAGGCTCCGATCGAAGGGGACGCTAACTTAACGAACAGGCGCCTTCGTCACCGCGGCGTCAAGGCTGATCTGAGGGCACTGTAATGTCAGGCCATTGTCATCGGTCACTGCTCGGCCGCAGTCGAAGTGCTAACTCGCCGCCGTGAGGTGCTTATGAAACAACCGAAAACCGCAATTTTACTGCTGCAAATCGGCAGCCCAGAAACCCCGACTTTGTGGGCGGTCGCTCGTTATCTGGGCAGGTTTTTGAGCGATCGACGTTTGATTAACTTGGCGAATCCTTGGCGCTGGTTGTTGGTTTATTGCTTGATCCTGCCCTTTCGCAGTTGGCGCTCGTCCCGCGCTTACAAAAAGGTTTGGACCGCTGAAGGCTCTCCCTTGGTCGTCCATACTCAAGGTTTAGCGCAGAAACTTGAGGCTCAACTCGGAGATGATTTCGCGGTGCGCGCGGGCATGGCGTATGGATCCCCGAGTATCGCTTCGGCAGTGGCTGATCTGCTTGAAAAAAACCCTCAAGAAATCCTGCTTCTGCCGCTATTTCCACAAGGTTCGTCGGCGACAACATCGGCGCTCTCTAGCACCGCTATGGAGGCGCTCATCGGGTATTGGGATTTCCCGGCTTTGAGGATGATTCCTCCGTTCTTTGATCGACAGGAATACTTGCAGGCATATCATCAGCAAAGTGCCGAGCGGTTGACTGAGTTTGCTGCTGATCATGTGCTGTTTTCTTTCCACGGCATGCCGCATGGTCATCTGTTAAAAACGCGACCCTGTTCTGCGCATTGTTTGGCTGCCCCAGCTTGCTCGCGAGCCCTAGCCCGCGAGCCGAGCTGTTATCGGGGCCATGCCGAGCGCAGCGCTGCGCTTCTTGCGGAGGTTTTTGGTCTACCAGACTCCGCATGGTCGTTGGCCTATCAAAGCCGCTTGGGTGCAAGCGCCTGGCTCGGCCCCTCGACCGATCAGCGGTTACGTCAATTGGGCGCTCAGGGCGTACGTCTGGCGGTGATCAGCCCAAGTTTTACCAGCGATTGCCTAGAAACTTTAGAAGAACTTGGCATAGCCGGCCGCGAGACTTTTTTAGAGGCTGGTGGTCAAGACTTTCTTCTGCTTGCGTCCCTTAACACTTGCTCGGCCTGGGTCACTGGTTTGGCTAATATCTGCCGTCAGGAAAGTCGGAGATTTTAAAATGAATTCTCGTCAGCGCATGCTCGCCGCCCTTTATAGTCAACCCCTGGACCGGCCGCCGGTTTGGTTTATGCGCCAAGCGGGGCGCACCCTTCCGGAATACCGAGCGCTGCGCCAAAAACATGATTTTTTGAGCGTCATGAAGCAGCCGGAATTGACCTGCGAGGTTACCCTTCAGCCCTTGCGTCGGTTTGACCTCGACGCGGCGATTCTGTTCTCGGATATTTTGAATATTCCCGAGGCTATGGGGCAAACGTTGAGCTATCCGCCGGGTGGTCCTCGGCTTGGCCCGGTTATTGAAACCTTCGAAGACGTCGTCGCTTTGCGCCCGGTCGTTCCGCAGCGCGACCTTGCCTATGTGGGGGAAAGCCTGGGTATACTGAGGCGTGAACTCGGCGACGATAAAGCCTTGCTCGGTTTCGCCGGCGCCCCTTTTACGCTCGCTTGTTACATGGTCGAGGGAGCTGGAACGCGCCGCTTTAGCAAGATTAAGCCGTTTTTGACCTGTCAGCCCAAGGCCGCTGCGCTGTTGCTGGAACGCCTCGCCGACGTGGTGATCGCTCATCTTCGGTATCAACTCGAAAGCGGCGCCGACGCGGTTCAACTCTTCGATACTTGGGCGGGTGAGCTTAGCGCCCACGACTATGCGCGCTTCGTTCAGCCGATCAACGAGCGCATCCTGGCCGAGGTCAGTGAGGTCGGTCCTGTTCTCTTATATCTACGCAACGGCTCTCACCTTTTTGAACAAAGTCTAGATTGCGCAGCGCGCGGCTTTGCCTTGGATTGGCGGGTCGACTTGGCCGCCGCAGCCAAGCGCCTCAGGGGGCTTGAGCATGCCCCTTGTCTCCAGGGCAACTTGGACCCGATCACCCTGTTTGCACCGCCGCCCGAGATTCGCGACGCAGTGAAGGCCATGCACCAAGCCGTCGCCGGGAATTGCGGACATATTATGAATCTTGGTCACGGTTTGGTTCCGGACACCCCCTTGGCGGGTATCGAAGCTTTCGTTCAGGCCGTTTTGGATCTGGATACGGCTCTATGAATCGATTTGATGCTTTGGTGATCGGCGCGGGCCCAGCGGGTTTGGCTACTGCCTTCGCCCTGTCCAAAGCGGGTCTAAAAATTCAGCTTCTAGAGGCTTCCGATCATGCGGGTGGAAATGCTTGGAGCGAGCGTTTTGAAGGGTATTTGGTGGAGACCGGACCGCATACTTTTCGTGGCCAATCGAAACATATTTTATCTTTAATCGAAGAGCTCGGTTTGAACTCTGAACTGCTCGCAGTCGACGCAGCAAAAGCGCGTTTCATTTTTCGCGCCGGGAGGCTTCATCGGCTCCCTGCCCGCGGCTTGGAGTTTCTTTCAACGCCCTTACTTAGTCGCCGTGCCAAGGTTAGCACGCTCTTTGGCTTGCTCAGGCGAGGGCGCGACGGCGAGCGCAGTGTCGCGGATTGGTTTACGCGGCGCTTTGGCAGCGAGTTCCATCGTATCTTGGTTCAGCCGATGGTCGCAGGGATTTTCGCCGGTGATAGCGCCGAACTTGATATGCAGCGCGCTTTTCCGAATTTATGGCAGCAAACGGGTGCCCGAGGTCGGCTCCTCCCGGCGTTGCTCCGATCTCGTAAGGGTCAGCGGCGCGGTGTTTTCATGTTGCAAGGAGGCTTTGCTCAGCTCGCCGAGGCGATGACAGAGCGTTTGAATGGCTGCCTGCGAACCCATCAAAAGGTCGTATCGATCGCCGCTAAGAGCGCTGGGGTTTACCGTGTCGAAAGCGCTAGCGGCGAAAGTTTTGAGAGCGCCAAGTTGGTTTTGGCGACTCCCTTGGCCGGGCTAAAACACCTCCTTCCCGAGCTATTGCCTGGTACAAAACCTTGTCTTGAGGCCTTGATCAGTGCGTCGATGGTCAGCGTGAGTTTGGGAGGCCCGGGCAAAAGCCCCCTGCCCGCCGGTTTTGGTGCTCTTATTCCGCGCAGCGAGGGTTTGCGCATGCTCGGAGTGATCAACGTCAGCGCTTTGAGCGCTGAGAGAAGCCCCAAAGACCACTGGTTGGCGACCCTGTATTTTGGCGGCACAGGCGATGCGGAAATTTTAAATCTGGATGATTCTTGTTTGCTGGCCTTGGCTGAACTTGAATTGGAAAAACTCTGTTCGACGCCCTTTCATCCACTGTTTCGCCGGGTTGTCCGGCATACCAACGCCATTCCTCAGCCCGACCTCAATTCTTCACGAGCGCTCGCCATTTTGGGCCAACAAATAGCTAACGCGCCGGGACTTCATTTGGCGGGAAGCTATCTCGGTGGTGTGTCGCTCGATGCGGCGATCGCGTCGGGCTTTGAAGCGGCAGCGGCCGTTCAAAAGGAGTTGGCGGCATGACCGTTCGCGTTCCTTTAGTCGTCGCGAGTTGCGATTTTCGCCAAAGCGGCTCGCGGGCACGCGCTCAATTGGCGCTTAGCGCCGAAGAGCAGGGCAGCCTTTTCGACGAGCTCAAACGTCAAGGGGTTCATGGTCTTGTGGTTTTGCATACGTGCAACCGCGTCGAATGGTGGGTGAGTTGCCAGGACCCACAGTGGGCTGAGCATCTTTTGGCGGCGGCTTGGCGCCTCCGCCTGAAGGGCAAACAAGAGCGCCCCAGCCCGCGCTTGCTGAGCGGCGAAATGGCTGCTGAACATCTGTTTCGCGTCAGTGTTGGGCTTGAGTCTTTAGTCCAAGGAGAGCGAGGCATCTGGACGCAGGTGCGTCAGGCGCTTCGCAAGGCGCAAACATCCCGAAACTCCGCCCCGGCGATGAACATCATCGCTAACAGCGCCGGGCTTTTGGCGGCCAAGGTGCGCCAGGGCATGACGCCCCAAGCTGTAACCAAAGGCATGCACAGTCTAGCCGCCAGGCGCATCGATCAGGTTTTGCGAGGCGAGGGTCGGGTTTTAGTCGTCGGGATGGGCGAGATAGGCCGCCGCTGTGCTGATCTTATCGAGGCCCGAGGTTACACGACCCTACGATTTAACCGCAGCGTTGATGCGGCTAATACCTACCGCTCTTTGGAGCAGCTCCCCTCGGCTTTAGCCTCGGCCTCGGCGCTTATTTTTTGCAGCTCAGCCCCCGAGCCCCTGCTCGGTCCTGGGCAGCTGCCCGAAAACTCGAAAACCCTGGTGATCGATCTGTCGAGCCCAGCTCAGGTTGAGCACAGCGTTGCCGTGAAACTCGGAGGCAATTATCTTGGTCTTGACGAACTCGCGGCGAGCAGTGGCGTGCACCTTGAGCAGGGTGAAGTTGAGCGCTTGCAGGGTCTAGTGGCTGAGTCGATGGACGATTACCTGGCTCGCCTCGCACACCATCGTTTTGGCGGTCTTGCGCGGTCCAATCAGCGTCATCTGGAGCAGGTGGTAAACGTCGACCTACCCGACCTTTTGGATCGCTTAGCGGGCGACCTACCTTTGCGTGAACGGCGCTCGCTCGAAGCCGCATTACGCAAACTTTTCCGTAGCCAAGCCAGCGTCGTTCGCCAGTCGCTGGTCGAAGCCTTTGAGAGCGAACCCCCCGCCCAGTTGCGGTTACCCGATTCGGAGATCGATCCATGTTAAAAATAGCGACCCGAGGGAGTTTGCTCGCCTTAGCACAAGCCAACCACATCAAAGGGTTGTTGCAAAACCGTGGTCAAGCGGCCGAGTTGCTGGTGATCAGCACGCGCGGTGATGAGGCTTTAGAGCTTAATCTGGCGGATAATTTAGACAAAGGGCTGTTCACTTCGGAAGTCGAAGCAGCAGTGGCATCAAAGCGTGCTGATCTCGCGGTTCATTCTCTAAAAGATATGCCCAGCGAGACTCATGACTTATGTTCGGCGCCCATGGTCATCGAGCGCGAGACGCCGGAAGACCTTCTAATTGTGGCCTCCAACTCTGTAGGACCGGATGCGAGTCTGCCTTTGGTCGAAGGGTCTCGGGTTGGCACCTCAGCGGCGCGGCGCATCGCTTTGTTGCGCCATTACCGTACCGATGTTGAGGCCATTCCTATTCGCGGAAACGTGCCGACTCGTCTGAAAAAACTGGTCAATGGTGAAGTCGATGCTTTGTTGCTCGCAAGAGCTGGGCTACGGCGTTTGCATTTGAACCCAAGGGAATTCACCTGCTTTCGTTTGCATCCTCAGCGCTGGTTGCCGGCGCCGGGGCAGGGCGCTATTGCTGTTCAGATTCATGCCGATGCGACCGAGTTGGTCCCTATCATCGGGGCCATATCCGATGCGAGCGCCGCCCGGCAGGTTGCGCTCGAACGCCAGGCTTTGAGCCTCGCCGAGGGCAGTTGTCATGTCGCCATTGGCGCCTTTGCTCAGGCTCACGAGGAGGGGCGCTGGAGTCTCTTATTGGGCTTGGGTGGTGGCCCGAACGGCTGGCAAACGACCCGAGTCGAAGGCGATTACGAGCAGCTAGCAGCACGAGCAAACCAGCAACTGAAACAGGGTAAAACCGAGTTTTTAGAAGGCACTTGCTGGGAACTTTTGCAGGGGGCGCCGTGAACCCTGTGCTGTTGACCCGTGACCGCTTTCGCGATGCGCGTCTTAGCGAAGCCTTAGAGACGCGCGGCCTTTCGGTGCTTCAATGGCCGGCGATTGAACTGCGTCCGCGTATTTTAGAAGGCGGCCAAACGAGCCTTGATGAGGCCTTGGACTGGGCCGATTCCCTGGTGTTCCCAAGCCCGGGTGCGGTGGCATGTGTATGGCGTCAATGGCCTGAGTTTTCGCTTGGTTTAAGGGTTCGTCGTCTGGCTGTTTTCGCTCAAGGACCTGGCACCAAGCGAGCCTTGATGCAGCGAGGCCTTGAGACGATTAGCGTTCCTCAAAATCACAACTCCAGCGGCTTGGCGCAGTGCATTTTAGATAATTCTGGCGCCGGGCAGCGCGCCCTTTTGGTGGTGGGTAATTTAGCGCGTCAAGAACTGCCTGAGCTTTTGCGGCTTGGCGGGCTCGAGACACGCTCGCTGGTGGTTTATGACAACTGCAAACCTTTATCACTGGCTCGTCCGCAGATCCCTTTGGCCTGTGCGGTCTACGCCAGTCCGAGCGCTGCTCGACACCATTTTGAAGAGAACCCCTGGCTCCAAGGGCTTGCCTGTGTTGCCTATGGGCCAACGACTAGTAAGTGGTTAGAAAATCAAAGTACTCCGCAGCGACTTGAAGTCGCTGATAACCCCTCTTGGAGGGCCGTTTTTGCGGCCATCAAAAAGTTATTAGATCTTGATTGGAAAGGTGAAACCTAATGCATCAACTCTTCGCTCGAGCTTGTCGCTCAATTCCCGGTGGGGTTAATTCTCCGGTACGCGCCTTTTCTGCGGTCCATGGTGACCCGGTTTTTATCGACCGCGCCAAGGGTTCAAAAATAGTTTCCAGCGAGGGTCATGAGTACCTCGACCTCTGTATGAGTTGGGGACCACTAATTCTCGGTCACGCGGATCCCCAGGTGGTCGAAGCCGTGTCTCGGCGCGCCCAAGACGGTTTGAGTTTTGGAGCTTGTCATTCCCAAGAGGTGGATTTGGCAGAGGCTATTTTGGAAGGCTTTCCTTGGGCTCAGCGCTTGCGCATGGTCAGCTCGGGGACGGAAGCGGTGATGACTGCTGCTCGTCTGGCGCGAGCCGCAACCGGGCGCTCTTTATTGGTCAAGTTTAACGGCGGCTATCATGGTCATTCGGACGGATTTTTAGTCAAGGCGGGTAGCGGTTTAGCGACTCAATCCATCGCTAATTCGGCTGGGGTTCCCGAGGCCATAGCTGCTTGTACTCGGGTTTTAGAATTCGATGATTTACAGGCTGCACGAGCTCTGTTTGCTGCCGAAGGCGATAAAATCGCCGCGCTGGTTATCGAGCCCATGCCCGCGAACAACGGTTTGTTGATTCAGCGGCGCGATTTTTTGCAAGGGCTGCGTAGCCTTTGCGACGAATACGGAGCCCTACTCATTTTTGACGAAGTGATCAGCGGCTTTCGCTTACGCTTCGGTGGGCTT
>JAPKCE010000061.1 GCA_028823075.1 Myxococcota bacterium | reverse complement strand
CTACCCGCCTGGTAGCGGATGCTGCGCAGACGCCTCTCGAGCGTGTTGCTTTGGCCAGGGAAATGCTCTTGAAGCAGAAGATCTGCCTTGGCGCCTCCGCTGCGCTCGGGGAAGCGATCGATCAATTGGGTGAGGAGCTCACGGGCCTTGGCCTTGTTGCCGTGTAGTATCTCGAGATGAGCCTCGATATAGAGGACCTCGTCGGTGCCGCCATCCATGCAACTGCTGCATAGCGATCGGAATCGCTTTTGGGCCTGTCGAGCTTGTTTGTAATTAGCGGCATAATATAGGGCACGTAAGGTCCCGAGTCGTGCCATGCGTTGTCGCGAACCGCGCCACTTTCGTTGGTCGACGACTTTGAACGCATGTTCTGCCAAGGTCCAGGCTTTGACTTTTAATGCCTGCTGCCCGAGCCGAATATGCAACAGATCTTCGAGCTCCTTATGTTTGGCGATGAGCTTGTTGAAGCGGGCTTTGGCATCTTTGATGTTGGCGTGGGCGAAAGCTTGTTCGGCTCGTAAGACAGCAGCTGCTACGCGCACTGCTTTGGCTGTCTTTTTGTTAATCGCCAGCTTTTCAAGCCATTGCAGGTCGGCTTTGCTGGCGCGATGCCCGGAGAGCCGGCGCGATAAATCAGCGAGTTCAGCGTTGATTGCGAGTTTAGGCTGCTGTGGGGGAGGCTTAGTTTGGCTCGCCGGGACAGTGTTAGCAATCATGATCAAAGCGCTGATAAACAGATTCACGTTGGCCCCCTATGGTGAGGGGTAGCGCATTGATCGGCGCTAGGCCAGGCCCTGGCACAGCCAGATTGATTAAAGGTCGATCAAGCCGTGGCGAATTCCTTCGGTGACGGCTTCGACGCGATTGCTGACTTCGAGTTTCTCGTAAATATGCTCGAGATGAGTGCGCACCGTGGCGCGGCTCAAGTCGAGAACGCCTGCCGCTTCAGCGTTGGACAGGCCGCGGCTGATCACCTGCAAGATTTCGACTTCGCGTTTGGTCAGCGGGCATTCGAGCGGCTCTAAGCTCGGGTCGGCGTGCCGGAAGGCGCCGTCGATTTTGAAATGCTCCATAAGCATGCGCGCAAGCGAAGGTTGAATCACCGAGCCACCCGCATGAACATCTTGAATGGCGCTGATAATGACCCCGCGCTCTGCGCCTTTTAGCAAGTAGCCGGCAGCGCCAGCGCGGACGGCGCCGAGCACCTTTTTCTCCTCCTCGAAGATGGTGAAGATCAACACTTCCGTCTTCGGCTGCCGCGCTTTGATCTGCCTAGTGACTTCGATGCCATCGATACCGGGTAGCCCGATGTCGCAGAGGATAACATCGGCGTCGGCCGGGATGCTCTCGAGGGCAGCCTCACCGCTCATCGCAGAACCGATGATATCGAGTTCTTTGGCGCTGCTAAGGATCTTCACCTGCGCCTTTAAAATGGCCGGCTGATCCTCGACGATAAAGACTCGAATTGGCGAATCGGACATAAGCGTTCTCCTTGGCGAGAGGAAGGGTATCAAAGAAGATGCTCGGCCGTCACCTCGCGGCGAAACGCTTTTGTGCGCTGATGCCTAAAAGGCCTATTCCACTACCGATTAGAGCGCCGACGATCAGATCGGATGGCCAGTGCATGCCGAGAGCTATTCTCGAGATGATGAATAGGCCACCGGAGAAGACAAAAACGGGCGCTGCCGAGCGCCAAGCCCACGCCAGAGGCAGTAACCCAGCGACGATGGAAACCGCATGGCTCGAGGGCATGCTGTAGGTCGAAGAGCAGCGCTGCAGAAGGCTTAACCCCTCGCTGAGGCAGGGCCTCGGCAGCGCAAAGATCGGTTTGATGAGATGGCTGTTTAGGGTCTCGGCGAGCAGGCCACAGGCCAAACATAGAGCTAGTGTTTTCCATTGTTTATGGCGCTGCGCCCAAATACTGCCTGCGATGATGAGCAGACCAGGCAAAGCCCAAGAACTGATCAAGACCCAGGCCGGCTCGTTTAAGACGGCGAGAAGCAGGGGTTGCAAAAAGCGAAAAATTTGGACGTCCATATCTGTAATCCTGCGTTGCCACGGCGCCTCGACGCAAGCATAACCGGGCCAAGGAGATCTGCTCATGGCTTGGGATCGACAAGGTATCGCCGCTCGCGCGGCCAGGGAAGTAGAAGCCAGAAGCGTGGTTAATTTGGGCATCGGAATCCCGACCTTGGTGGCCAACTTGTTGCCCGACAGTGCGGAGGTAATGATCCATAGCGAAAACGGGCTGCTCGGGATGGGGCCCTACCCCAGCGAAGAAGAGATCGACCCTCAGGTGATCAACGCGGGAAAACAGACAGTGACCTTGATCAACGGGGGGGCGACTTTTGATTCGGCCATGAGTTTTGCCATGATTCGCGGTGGTCACGTTGATCTGGCCGTTCTCGGAGGAATGCAGGTCGCGGTAAACGGCGATTTGGCGAATTGGCAGGTGCCGGGCAAGAAAGTGACCGGTATGGGCGGCGCCATGGACCTTGTGAGCGGTGCCAAACGGGTTGTTGTGGTGATGACCCATGCCAGTCGCAGCGGTGAACCCAAGCTGCTCGAACGCTGTAGTTTCCCGCTGACAGGTAGCGCTTGTGTCGATCGAGTTATCACCGACCTGGGAGTCTTTGACCCCGAAGATGGAGCCTTTCGGGTTATAGAGTTGGCGCCAGAAGTGAGCCGCCAACAAGTGGAAAGCTGTACAGGAGCTCGACTGCGTTATGCCTAGTTGCAGTTTTCAAACCGGCCGCCGCGAACAATAGGGTGTTGCCGATCGCTCGAAATTGACCCACATTCTGCGCATCGCACCGGGAGTGACTCATGCGCTTGAGCACCTTTAGTCTCATTTTTGCGGCCGCAACCCTGTTGCCGGCCTGTAAAACTGCACCCAAAAAACCCGTGATGGCCGAGGTTGCTACCGAAGAGGACGGCGCGCCGGAGGTCGTACTCCCCGACGGGGTCGTCGGGTTGGACATCAACGGTGACGGAAAGCCCGATATTTTCAAGCACTACAAAGTTGTAGGCGAAAAAAAGGTCATCGTGAAACGCGAAAGTGACCTTAATGCCGATGGCAAAATCGACATGGTCCGCCTGTACAATATCAAGGCTGAACCCACGCAAGAAACCGTCGATTTAGATTTTGACGGTAACAAGGATGTTGTGCGGACTTTCGATGAAGGAAAACTGGTGCGCGAGGCTTTTGATATGAACCTCGACGGTACACCGGACCTCACCAAGTTTTTCGAAGATGGCGCCCTCATTCGCAAAGAGCAGGACAGCAAATTCGACGGTAAAGTCGATTATTGGGAATATTTCGACGAGAAGGGCAAGCTCGAGCGCATTGGTGTCGACCATGATGGCGACGGCGAGATCGACGCTTGGCATACGGGCGCACAGGGAGTCATCGCTGACGCTGAATCTGCTGGTGGTCGCACCGCAGATGGCAAAACCGCCGTGGATGCTGCTGTAGAGCGCACTGAAAAAGCGGAAAAGGCCGAGACCGAGCAGGCTGAGTCCGCCAAAGAGGGTAAATAGCCCCTCACGGCATAACTGAACCTTGTTCCCTGTTGGGACTGAGCGTATAGGCGCCTGCGCTGGAGGTGCCAAGGATGCGGGTGACGGTTACCGGAGGAGCAGGCTTCATAGGCTCTCATCTCCTTGAACACCTACAAACACAGGGCTGTCAGGTCCAGGTTATCGATAACTTAAGTACGGGTTTGCGGGCGCGCATTCCGGCCGGTACTGAATGGCTTGAAGCCTGCATCACCTCGCCGCAAGCGGCTCGAGCCGTAAGCGACTTTGCACCGCAATTACTCATTCATCTTGCGGCGCAAATCGATCTGCGTTTGTCGGTTGAGATGCCCGCCGAAGATGCGCGCATTAACGTCGCTGGAACAGTCGCCATGCTCGAAGCAGCTCGCCGAGGTGGCGCGCTCAAACGTATGGTACTTGCCAGCAGTGCAGCGGTTTACGGTGTGCAGCAAAGTCATGTTGCAGCAGAATCACATCCTCTTGCGCCGCTTAGTGCCTACGGAGCGGCAAAGCTCGCTGCCGAGCTCTACCTCGATCAGTTTCAGCGTTTGCACGGTTTGAGCACCCTCGCTTTACGCTTCGCCAATGTTTATGGCCCCGGCCAAAGCCCGAAAGGCGAGGCTGGTGTGGTCTCAATTTTCGCCAAGCGTTTGGGTCTATCGGAACCGCTGAATATTTTTGGCGACGGCGAAGCGACCCGCGACTATCTCTATGTAAGCGATGTGGTTTCGGGCCTGTGGGCAGCAGCGATGCACCGAAAAGTTCTCGGGGCTATTAACCTGGGTACTGGCGTTCAAACAAGCGTCAACGAGTTGGTTGATGTGCTGCAATCGAGCGCTCAAAAAGTGGCACAAGTGAGGCATGAAGATGCTCGCCCGGGCGAAGTAGCGCATAGTTTATTGGACGCAGGTCTTGCTCAGTCGGCGCTAGGCTGGAAGGCGCAGGTCCCCCTGGCGACCGGTTTGACCAAAACCTGGTCGACTTTAACGACGAAAGGCTGAGCGATGATCCCCCGCGAACGCATTCGAAACTTTTCTATTATCGCTCATATCGACCACGGTAAATCGACCTTGGCCGATCGCCTTTTGAGCATCACTGGCGGGCTAACGCAGCGCGAAGAGCGCGCCCAATTCCTTGATAAAATGGATATTGAGCGGGAGCGCGGGATCACTATTAAAGCACAGGCCGTGCGGCTCAGTTATACGCATACCGATGGTCTCGAATACATGATCAATCTGGTCGATACGCCTGGGCATGTCGATTTTGGTTATGAGGTGAGCCGTTCACTTGCAGCCTGCGATGGAGCGTTATTGGTGGTGGACGCCAGTCAAGGTGTCCAAGCGCAAACCCTGGCCAATGTGTATTTAGCTCTCGATAACGACCTCGAAATCCTGCCTGTACTCAATAAGGTTGATCTTCCGGCAGCAGATCCGAAACGCGTCGCCTCGGAGATTGAAGAGAGCATCGGGCTCGACACCTCGGAGATCTTGAGCATCTCCGCGAAGAGCGGTCTAGGGGTTGAAACCCTGTTGCAAACCCTGGTCGAAAAGTTGCCAGCGCCGAGCGGAGACTCTGATGCGCCTTTACGCGCCTTGATCTTTGATTCCTGGTACGATCCTTATCGCGGCGTCGTGCTGTTGGTGCGCGTCGTCGACGGCAAGATTTCTTCGGGTGACGATATCTTTCTGATGCACAGTTCCAGCAAATATACCGTGCTGGAGGTCGGCGCCTATACGCCGCATCACAGCAAGCTAGACGGACTTGAAACCGGCGAGATCGGATTCGTCATTTGCGGTATTAAAACGCTTCGTGATGCGAAGGTTGGCGACACCCTCTGTGCGGTCAAAGGCGCTGAACTGCTTGAGCCCTTGTCTGGGTTTGAAGATGTTAAGCCCATGGTTTTTGCCGGTATATTCCCGGTTGAATCCGCCGACTATTCCGAACTCGGTGAGAGCTTAGAGAAGCTTGCACTAAACGACGCCGCTATCACTTGGGAGGTCGAGAACTCCTCCGCTCTTGGTATGGGTTACCGCTGCGGTTTCTTGGGGCTGCTGCATATGGAGATCGTGCAAGAGCGGCTGGAGCGAGAGTTCGATCTGGATCTGATTACGACGGCGCCTACGGTGGTGTACCAACTCAAGCATCCCGATGGGACCGTCGAGACTTTGGATAACCCCGCAAAATTCCCCAACGAACGACGCCGCGAGACCATCGTTCTTGAGCCCTATATTAGCGCCGAGATCCATGTGCCGAATGAGTTTGTCGGCACGGTGATGCGCATCTGTCAGGAGCGCCGCGGCGAGCAAAAGGAGATGCGTTACCTGACGAAAGACCGCGTCACCCTAAGCTATGAGTTGCCGATGTCCGAGGTGGTTTTCGATTTCTTCGATGTGCTCAAAAGCAACACCAAGGGTTATGCCTCTATGGACTATGAACTGTCCGAATTTCGAGAGTCCGATCTGATTCGTTTGGATCTTCTGGTCAACGGCGAGTCCGTTGATGCGTTGAGCCTCATCACCCATAAGGACAACGCTTATTCTCGCGGGCGAAGCCTGTGTAAAAGGATGAAGGCAGAGCTTCCTCGGCACCAATTCGTGGTGGCCGTACAATCGGCGGTGGGCAATAAAATCATCGCTCGAGAGACCATTCCGGCTTTGCGCAAGGATGTGACAGCCAAATGCTATGGCGGTGATATTTCTCGTAAGCGCAAGTTGTTAGAAAAACAGAAAAAAGGTAAAAAGCGCATGAAGTCGGTAGGCAATGTGCAGATACCTCAAGCCGCATTCCTGAATATCTTGAAGTCGGATTGACCATGCGTCGCTGCGCCTTGCTGCTGTTCATAGCGAACGGGCTCTGCGGCTGCGCAGACGATTCTTTGGTGGCCGACCCTTGGGCAGATGCGGGTCCCGATTTCGCAGGAAGCGGCTTGTCGACCCACCTGCATAGTGCCGAAGATGGTCGTGTGTTGGCTCGCCTTAAAGCGCGTAAGTTTCGGGGTTTCGAAGCCAGTGGAAAGCAGGTTTTAGAAGGGGTCACGGTCGAGTTCGTGGCCGCCGGCTTGAAGGTGTTTTCTCGACGCGCGGAACTGCTCGGACCTGAATCCGTGGAGTTGCGCGGTGATGTGCAGGGTGAGATGCCAGGCGGGCGCGGCTTTCGCACCCCGAGTTTAGTTTTTTCGAGTAAAACGAAACGTCTCGAAATGGCCGGTCCTGTCGAATTTTTCGGCAAGGGTTACGAACTGCGCGCCCTCGGCGGAGCCAGCGTCGACGAACTTTTTAATGGTCTCAAATTAATAGGACCGATCAAGGGTGTCGCGAGGGTGGCTCCGTGAAAGATGAGCTGGCGCGCATTCGGCCCCGCGGCCGACAGGATGTCGAAGTCTGTTTGGACAAAGCCAGCAAAGGGTCGACGATCATCCTTAGGAGCCCTGGGGGTGAGCCGATGCCGTTGACCGCCATCGGCTATTTCGCTTTTTTGCAGATGGACAGCGAAACGAGCTTGAGCCGTATCGAGAGCCGCATCGAGGATCGCTTTAAAGGTGCTGGTGTCGTTGTCGAGCATCTCTGCGGCTTGGTTGAGCGGCTACAGGCCAAGGCTCTTCTTTTTGAGGACGGTCGTGCCGTGCGCGCTCGAGCTACCTTGTCAAAAGCAGGGCTTAATGCCCGGCGCGAAAGGGCTCCATCGCCAGCTGACCGCGAGCATAAACGCAACAACGAGGATGTAGCAGCTTTGGTGCATGCCGGCTGGGCGGCACTTGTCGGTTCGGAATTCCCGCGTGCTGTATCCAAGTTTCGATCGGCTAGCGAAGCCTTGCCGAGCAGTTGGCGTTTGGCGCGTTTAGTTGATGTGCTCGAACGTATTGGCGCGGGTGAGGACAACGTCGAGTTCAACCCTTGGGTGGGTATTGAGCGCGTCGTTCGTCAGGCAGTCGCGGCGCGACGTTGCCCTGCTTGCGGTGGTGATCTCCATGTCGATAAGGCCAGCGCCTTTCGTTGTCTCGCCTGCGATGGTGTTTTTGAGGCCTAGTCTGGCAACTCTTGCGGCGCGACGTCGATAAGTAAACTGGTAGGAGACGAGATATGCCCATTCGACCCACCTCGAGCACGGCGATTCGTCCGACGACTTCAGCCCCTAGTGACGCAGAAAACAAAGCGACCGGCGACAGCAACACAAGCAAAAGCAAAGGTGCTTCGCGTTTCGGCGATGGTTTCGAAGCGAGCAAGGGCGACCCGATGGTCGACAAAGCCGTTACGCGTTTCGCCGAGCGTGCAGAGCGCATCATGGGCAGGGATGCGATGGGCCTGGCGCGTCGCAGCGCCGGTTTGGATAGCGATAAGGCTGAGTTGACGGATGCTCAGACGGCCAAGTTAAAAGAGGCCACCATCGACATGATGAAGGAGATGCCCGTGCGCGCCTTGGCACCCGAGGTTGCCGACAGGGTTGAGGCGCGTCTGCGCGATAGCGGTTACGATGTCAGCGGCCTAAAAGACAAAAAGCTCGGTGAACTCGGTGATGTCGGAAGCGATGTAGCGAAACAGACGGTGGAGAACTTTAAAGCCGACCATCCGAAGTCCTTCTATACACTTGCAGGCGGTTTGGCTGTGGCTGGCGCTGCTTACGCCTATAAAAATGGCAGTGAAGCGCTCACCAAGCTGGGCGTAAAGCCTGAGGTCTCGAAAAAGCTAGGCGACAACACCAAGCTCGACCTTAAAGCCAAATGGGGTGCCGAGTTTAATTCATCGGAAGTTTCGGGTGATCTGCGCCACACCATTAAAGGTGACGGGCAATCGACGAGTCTCAAACTCGGCGCCACGGCCGGCCATAAAGAGGGCGAGAATTTTGATTTAACAGCTCTGCGTCTAGGCATCTCACACGAACGTAACGTCGGTGATGATTGGCGTTTCAAAACCGGTGCCATGGTCTCGTCGACGCGGGTTGACGGTGATTTCCAGGTCAACCGACTGGATTTGAACAGCAGCATCAGCCGATCCGGCTTTGCGCTCAGCAATAGCCTTAATTTTGATCGCGATGGCATGAAGAGCGGCGCCGTCCACCTGGCGGTTAAAGACGCTGTCGGTGGCCAGGCCAAGTTGAGTGCCGATCTTGGACGCGACTTCGAGCTTACGAAACTGAGCGCTAGTTACCGATTGAACACGGATTATCGCGGCGGCAACTTATTCGCAGAAGGCAAGGCAGTCTATGATCTGCGAAACGACAATTATGATGCTTCGATGAGCGCCGGATACCGCCGCGGTAACTTAGATGTGGGCGTGGTCGCTGGGCGTAACGAAGCCCAAGGCAACTACGCAGGCGTCGGCCTGAAGTGGTCTTTTTAGACGCTCTCTCGCGCCGGCTTCAACAAAAGCGCTGTATACGCTAGACCGAGTCTTATGACAGCGGCACTAGTTTTAAAAAAATTGACCATGGTCTGGCCCGACGGCGGCAAGGGCTTGGACGACATCGACTTAGAAGTGCCGCCTGGGCAGTTCATCGCGGTCATCGGTTTGAGCGGAGCCGGGAAGTCGACTTTGTTGCGTTCG
>JAPKCE010000610.1 GCA_028823075.1 Myxococcota bacterium | reverse complement strand
CGCAGCATATTGCTCTTGGGTGACCTCGGTACGTCCGAGCGCAAAACGTCGACTAAACTGCACGTTGTGGCGCGGCTCATTTAAGTCACGCCCTTCTTCGTCGAGTAAACTCCCAATGGCGTAATTATGGTGGGTCTGGATGGGTAATTCGACGAGATCAAAGTCCCACAGGCAAGAGCTGCTACAGAGGTCATCATCGCCTTCATTGCCATCGTCGCAGTACTCAAAACCGGCCGACTGCGCGGGTAGGTCCCGCCGAACAACAGCATCACCACAGCGCGCCAACTGGCAATTGTTTCGACAGGCATCATCATCGGTGTTGTTGCCATCGTCACAGGATTCTCCGTGATCGAGGTTATTGTTGCCGCAAGCTTCGACCTGACAACGCTCCGAGCAACCATCTCCGGGCTCTAAATTACCATCATCACAATTCTCAAAGGCAGCATCATCGTTGGGTAAATCGCGGCGTCGAAACCCGTCGCCGCAAACAGCGAGGGCGCAATTACCAGTGCAAGAATCAAATAGGTTTTGATTCCCGTCATCACAGGCCTCAGCCCCGCCGGCCCAAACCAACCCGTCGCCGCAACGAGCAATTTGACAACCCGAAGTGCAGGTGTCGGAATCATCATTGTTTCCGTCGTCGCAAGCCTCGTAACTCGTCTCGCCATCGTTTAAATCCTGGCGCAAAACCCGATCGCCGCAAACCGCCAAGCGGCATGCGTTGGTGCAGGCATCTTCATCAACACGATTACCATCATCACAGGCATCTGCATCGTTGATCACAGCATCGCCGCAACGCGGCGCCGAGCTACGCAAACAGCGTTTCTCACCCTCGTCACCCAAACAAAAAAGACCATTTGAACAGTCCGTATCTGAATCACAACTTATCGACCCCAGATCGATGGGTGCCAAGGCCTCGACGCAGCCTATCCCAGACAAAAGCCCAACAACGATGAGCAATTGCATGCCGTTAACCATAAAATAACGACCACAACCGTATATTCTAATCATGTAAACCAACTAACAAATCAGCTGCCAACCGCAAAGCGCCCGCCGAATGTTGCGAGTAAGAGACCGCTTTAGAGGCCAAGCGCTACAGCCGGATCAGCGCTCGCCGCGCCAACAGCAGGGCGCAAAGCCCCCAAAATAGCAAACCCAACAGCGACGCTCAAACCTATAAGTGACGCAAAGCCGGAGTCTGAGAGCAGCGCATCAGGCGCAAAAGGGAGTTCGGCGGCAACGAGTAATGCCTTCGCCTCGAGCCAACCGCCGACAAGATTGCCAATCGAAAGACCGAGCAGCCCACAGACCAAGCCGACGCCCGCAGCTTCACTGAGAACGACGGCTATCAAGGTACTGCGCCGAGCGCCCAAGGCGCGATAAAGTGCATATTCGCCGCGCCGTAATGCCACCCGCGTAAAAAATGTCTGACCGATGATCATCGCCGCTAAACCGAGCAGCAAACCAGCGACCAAGAGCAACATGGCGAGCACGCCATCGAGGGCGGCGGCGATCATGCGCTGACTGTCGTCAACGGCCAAACCCAAGGCGCGGGCCTGGTCAACAACCTCACTGAGCCGTTTGGGCGAGGAGAGTTCGACCCAGGCAGCCTCGACCGGCCGCTCAGGTCGGCCAAACTCTGCATTCCAGCGCATCGCCGTGGCAGCCGGCACCGAAAAACCGAGGGTTGTCGCGTGTTCAGAAACGCCGACGATCTCCATAATCACCTGGCGCGCCCGCTTGTCGTTTTTGGTTCCCGTCATGTAAGAGCGTCCGAGCATGACCGTGAAACGCAGCCCGGTGATCAGTTTCGGGGTTACATCCACCCGCAGAGTTGCGGCCAAAGCGCTGTTCGCATCGCCAGTAAGCGTTTCGAC
>JAPKCE010000609.1 GCA_028823075.1 Myxococcota bacterium | reverse complement strand
GCCAATGGTAAACACATCGCCAGCGGTCGGCTTGTCAACGCGCCAGTCGACCTGCGAAACCAAGGCGATTTCACCACCGTGCTCATTAATTGCTGTGTTTAGAGCGGCTATCGTCTCTGCGCGCCCAACGCGCAGTTGCACGCGCTCTTGTGGAAAGACGACCAACTCGCGCAAGGGAAGAACAGGGCTTCTGCGCGCTTTCGTCATACCGCCTCGGCGAGCTCTTCTCGGTCGACGACCGGCGGCTCGCCGTCGGTGATGGTCGCTGCGTTAATGGTCAGCCGCTTCACAGAGGCATCACCGGGCAACTCGAACATGGGCTGCATCAGCACCTCTTCGAGGATGGCGCGCAGGCCGCGGGCTCCGCTGCCCCGCTTAAGCGCTTTGTCGGCGACCGCTTCGCAAGCATCATCGGTAATAACAAGCTCGACACCGTCCATCGCAAACAAGGCTTGATACTGTTTGATCAAGGCATTGCGCGGCTCGAGTAAGATGCGCACCAAGGCCTCTTTACCCAAAGGCGACAACGCTGCCGATACCGGGAGACGACCGACAAATTCGGGGATCAAACCGTAACCGAGCAGGTCTTCCTGGCTGAGTTTCGAGAATAATTCGGTGGTCGCCTCAACCCTTTTCGACTGAGCGCCGAAACCGATTTTAGACCCGCCGAGACGCCGCGCTATGATGTGTTCGAGACCGGAAAAGGCTCCGCCGCAGATAAACAGGATCTGCGAGGTGTCCACCCGATAGAAATCACCGTGGGGATGTTTGCGTCCACCCTTTGTCGGCACCTGGGCGATTGTCCCCTCCATGATCTTGAGCAAGGCCTGTTGCACGCCCTCGCCGCTGACATCTCGGGTAATCGAAGTGTTTTCGGATTTGCGCGAAATCTTATCGATCTCATCGATGTAGATGATGCCGCGCTCGGCGCGCGCAACATCGCCGTCGGCCGAATGCACCAACGCGCCGACCACATTCTCAACATCGTCACCGACATAACCAGCCTCGGTCAGCGAGGTGGCGTCGACGATAGCAAAAGGCACATCGAGAAAACGCGACATGGTGCGCGCTAGATGTGTTTTACCGGTGCCGGTCGGGCCGACGAGCAAGATGTTGCTTTTGGCCAGCTCAACGTCGTCATCATCGGGTTCGGTAAGCAGTTTAAGGCGCTGATAATGATTGTGAACCGCAACAGCTAAGACCTTTTTAGTTTGCGTCTGCCCCACCACATATTCATTGAGGGCTTGGACGATCTCCAAAGGCGTGGGTAAATCACTGAGAATATCGCGTTTGGCGCCCGGTTCCGGACTCGTATCATCGAGAAGGTCAGCGCAAAGCTGCACACAAGAATCACAGATCTGAGCTCCAGGGCCGGCGATCAGATGACGAACCTCGGCCTGGGCCTTGCGGCAAAAGCTACAGGTCTTAGGGCGTTGTTCGTCGTTCAAATTTAGCCTTCCTCGGCGCGGCGGGTAATAACCTGATCAATCAAACCGTACTTTTGAGCCTCGTCGGCGCTCATGAAGTTGTCACGGTCCGAGTCCGCGTGGACTTGTTTCACCGTCTTGCCACTGGCTTCGGCTAAAATGCCCGCAAGAATCTCTTTGAGCTTTTGGATCTCGTTCGCCTGAATCTGGATATCCGAGGCCTGCCCGCGGGCTCCGCCCAAAGGCTGGTGGATCATGATTCGGCAATGCGGCAATGCGGAGCGTTTGCCCTTGGTTCCTGCGGCGAGAAGCACGGCGCCCATAGAGGCAGCTTTGCCGTAGCAGATGGTAGCGATATCTGGCTTCACATACTTCATGGCGTCGTAAATCGCTAAGCCGTCGTCCACCACACCACCCGGGCTGTTGATCATCATGGTGATGTCGGCCTTGGGAT
>JAPKCE010000060.1 GCA_028823075.1 Myxococcota bacterium | reverse complement strand
CAGCAATACAGCGCCGATGGCCGTTCGGTCTATATCACGACCTACACGGGTGAACTGCGGCGGGTTAACGCCGCAGACGGGCAAACGCTATGGAGCCGTCGGCGCGCCCACGAAAGGCAAATACGCGGCCTTGCCTTGTCGCGCGACGGGCGCTTCGCAGCCACCTTCGCAAGTCGCCAATTACGCGTTTGGTCAGCTGAAACGGGCGACCTTTTGGTCGACCGAGAAGAGCTAAAACCGCTGACAGGAGCGGCCTTCTCACCGGACAGTCGCCTCATCGTTGTCGGGCTCGGGCTCGATGACGGCCAAGAGACTCAGGCCATCAATGTGCGTGATTTAGTCAGCGGCGCGTTGCTCGCTCAACCCGTCCATGCCGGCGGCACTCGCTGGGCTGAGGAACTTCGCTTCAGTCACGATGGGCGTACGCTCTTTGCGGTAACGCGTCCGAACGGTAGCGCTAACCGCTGGGCGGGGTATTGGGTCGAAGCCTGGGATGCCCAGTCCTGGGCCTCGCGAGAGCGCTGGCGCGGAACCTCCTATGCGGTCTCCCACGATGACAGTCGCTTGGCGATTGGCGGCGAAGACGGCAACTTGACCGTGATCGATTTGCTGGGTGTGTCGGCAGATCGAAGCCAAACGATCTTCGATGACCGCATTCATAGCTTAGCTTTTACGCCCGACGATGCACATATCCTGAGCATGGCCGAAGAAGACCCGCGTTCCCGCCGCAGCACCTTGAGGGTAACGCGCAGCGATGATTTGAGCAGCGAGGATCGAGCAACCCCGCGCGCTTCGCGCCCTTTCATCTTATCGCCTGATGGCCAAACACTGCTCTATGGCGGGGCTGGTTTGATCGCCCGCCGGCTTTGGCCTGAGGCGCCTTTCGTGGCCGATGAACTTTGCTCTGAAGCGGGCTGTCGTGCCTTGGTTCCGGCCATGCTCGGGACTCAATTCCAAATCAGCCATGAAGGTTTGTTTGTCGCCACCGGTAGCGACCAGGCGGTGTGGGCCTGGGACAGCCAAAGCGCTTCGCCGAGCGATCACTTTCCGCTGTCGTCGATTTCCCGCCGCGCCGCTATCTCTGCCGACGGCCGTCGCATCGCCTTGGATTCGGCGGTCATCGACCGACAAACACGGACGCAAATAGCCACTATTCCCAGTTCCGATTTGATGGTTTTTTCCGACGACTCCAGCCAATTGGGGCTCGATTCCCGTCCGCATGAGATCAGCCTCTTGTCAGGTGCTGACTACGATCAAGTGACGGCTTACGATTTTGAGCCTGGTGGCGCGGTTTTTACCGATGTCAGAGCCTTGGCCATCGCTTCGGATGGCTCGATGCTCGTCGGCGCTTGGCGGGGTCGACTGTATTCGTTGAGTTCCGCTGGCGAGCAGGGAGTCTTGGAGGGCTCGATCGGCGCAACCCACCTCGCCTTTGGGCCCAGCGACGAGGTGCTTTATGGCATCACCAGCCGAGGTCGCGTGCAATCGTGGAATATGACGCAACGCCTTGCGATGCCCGAGTTCGGCCCCGAGATCGCCAATACCTTAGCGATCTCCCCGGACGGCTTGTCGATGGTTTTGGCCTATGCCGATGGCGAATGGCAGATCTTCGAAACCGGTGGCAGCACAAAGGTCGAAGGTTTGCCCTGGCCGACCCACGGCGGCATCGACCCCAACCACCAAATCGGGGGTGCCTTCACGCCGCCTCAAGCCCATTTTTCGGGTGACAACCGCTACCTAGTAACCGCCAGCGGCGATGGCATGCTGCAAATCTGGTGTCGCAGATAATCCCCCGATAACCCGAACCAGACAGCCTGGGGCGAAGCCAGTTCAAGATAAGGACTCACCGCACTTTGACCCCCGTGCAATGCTTCGGCAGACTGCGCGCATGATACGCTATATTTTACTCTGCTTAGGCCTTGTCGCTTTCGTTACACTACCTGCCTGCAAAGAGCCGCAGCCGGTTTGTGGTAATGGTAAAATCGAGACTGGCGAAGCCTGCGATGACGGCAACGAACTCGACACCGATGCCTGTACCGGTGCTTGTAAGGCGGCGCGTTGCGGCGATGGCATCGTGCAAGATAGCGAGGACTGCGATGGTGGCGAAGGCTGCGTCGCCTGTGGTTCGATGTGCGGTGACGGCATCGTCGTTGGCTGGGAAGAATGCGATGATGGCAACTACGAAGCCAATGATGCCTGCGATGATTGCGAGCGCGTCCAATGCGGCGGTCTGGTCTTTGATGAAAGCGCCGGTAGCCCACAGTTGATCACCGATAAAGTCGGTGATTTCACCCTACCGCTCAACGGCGCACGTCGTTGGACCTTTTCACAGGCCTTCAACGGTTGCGACAGTTATCATTTCGTCTTCAGCGACGCGGGTGTGGGCTATTCGACGGCGCTGATCGCCAGCGACTTGCGCGGGCTTTTCGTTGAACTACCGGTCAATACCCACCTGTTCTTTGGCAGTTATAACGCCAATACCGAACAGACCAGTCGCAGCATTCGTGGCATCCAAACGCAGGTTGAAGAAGCGCTTGGTCGCCTGGCCCCAGACGCCCGCAGCGCTTTGGATGGCCGCATTCATTATATCATGCAGCCCGTACAAGGCCTTGAAGGTCCAATCGGTGATTTGGCGCGCCGCGAGCCGCGCAATATGCTCAATTACAGTTTCTCGATCGATCGCTTTGGGCGTCTGCGCGAACACGGTCTGTTACGCGATCCGACGGCACAAGAAAGCGCCGTTGATATTCGTTGGATCGCCGAAGAGGTCAAAGGCTATAATTTTGAGTTCGATCGCCAGCAGCGACTCGAAGCCGAAGAGGATGTTGAGATCGTCACCTTGGCCGAAGCACTACCGCACCGCGGCGGCAACACCACTTTTGAGGTGGAGTTACCCTCGAGCGAGGCCTTAGCGAGCTTTGATACCATGGGCATCGATATGTTGATGGATTGTCCCGACCATACACATGAGAACTGCAATCCTTGGGATTATTCGGCGCCGCTTTATCTTTGCGGCACGGCGATGCGCGAAGACTGCGGCGATGGTCAGCATGATAGCGAAGGCGGCGAGGCCTGCGATGACGGCAACACCGTCTCGGGCGATGGCTGCAGCGCTTATTGCGAACTCGAAGGCGAGGATCAGCGCTTAAGTTGGTGCCCGGACCCCATCGAGTTTGCCTATTGGATTACCACCTACAAACGCCCGGGGCGCTGGGTGCACGATATCACGCCGATGCTGGCGCATTTTCACCAGGGCGGGCAGCGCCGCATGCGCTTTCATGTCGGCACCAATGGCCACAGCTATCTTCTGACCATCAAACTGCGTTTGGCGCGCCGCACCGAAGCCATCGGTCGTCCCATGGAAACCCTTCGTTTATGGAGTGGGGGTGCCTACAACGAAGGCTATAATGACGCGCAAGCGCTGCATGAAGTGCAGATCCCCCAAGGCGTCAAGCGCGTGGAATATGTCGCCCATATCACTGGGCATGGCATGTCGGGCTCAATGAACTGTTCCGAATTTTGCGCCCATAACCACCGCATTCAAGTCGATGACGGCCCCACCCACGAAAAAGACCATAGTGTTGCCGATGTGCGGCGCGGTTGTCAGGCCGAAGTCGGCACCGGCGTGGTGCCCAATCAGTTCGGCACCTGGCCCTTCGGACGAGCCGGTTGGTGTCCGGGTTTGGAGGTGCAGCCTTGGCGCGTCGATCTCACCGATGAATTACCGGCTGGCTCGACTCACAGCATGCGTTATTGGTCCGACGTGCGCGGCCGGCCGGGAACCGGCGGTAATATTCGCATGATCAGTTGGCTGGTTTTCTGGCGCTAAAGGTGAGGGTCAATGACTGCTTGCAAACAAGCGTTCCGGCTCTAAAAAGCTCTTAAACTCTAGGGCGTTGCCGGCAGGGTCACGAAAAAACATGGTCGCCTGTTCGCCGGTTTGACCCTCAAAACGCACTTTGGGTTCGATGATGAAGGCGACGTCGGCGCGCCTCAGTCGATCGGCCAGAAGACACCAGGCTGGCATAGGTAGCACCAACCCGAAATGGCGCACTGGCACCGCATCACCATCGACCCGGTGGGTGGTAACCGCGACGGCGTCTTGGGTCTGGTGGTGTAAACTCAATTGATGACCACCCAAATTGATGTCCACCCAACGGCCTGGATCCTCGCGGCCCAACTCGCATCCGAGCAGATCCACATAGAAAGCGCGAGCCGCATCCAGATCGTCAACTGGTAGCGCTAAATGGAAAGGACAATGGCTTGGAAATGACATGGCAGAGCTCACCCTTAATTCAGTCCACATGGAGCCGTCGCCAAGGTAAATGCAAGCGCCCATGAAACGGCGCTTGCACAGGCCTTTATCCAGCACAAGGGGCGCATCGTGGTGCTTACCGGCATCGTTTCCGGGAGACGGGTCATCAGACTTCGGTTCGCAGCCGGCCGCCAAGGCGATTAGAAAAACGAGTAAAGAAAGATGCCTCCTGTCGGTCCGGCCCCTTAGAACACCTGCTCAATGCGACCGCTAAAAACGCCCTCGATGGCCGGCTACCGGCGTGGTTCGCCCATCGATCTGGCGACCATCGAGGCGGATTCTACCCAGCCCGCCGCCGCCGGCACGCCCGCCGCAACCGCTGCCACCGCCTACCCAGGAAGCGTCACCGGGCCGACCGCCGCTCGCTTGCACCAGATCGTTGCCCAGGCTCAACTGAGCGGCGCGCAACACGATTGAGCCACCGGCGCCGCCGGCCTCACCATTGCCCCACCGGTTGTGCTGACAATGCCCATCGGCGCCGCGCGCAGAGACCGTGCCTGTGACGCTGATCGACGACGCACTGAGCAAGACGATACCGCCGCCTTCGCCGCGCCCACCCGAGCCGCCGCCGCCAAAGAACAAGCTGCTCAGATCGGCCGAACCGTAGAGCGTCGTGGCACCGAAGCCACCAACACCAGACGGGCTGCTGTTGTTGGCGAAGCCGTCGCTGCCTGCCGTGGCGTAGGAACCGCCGCCACCGCCACCGTGAAAGCCACCGTTGTCGTCATAGCCGCCGCCGCCGCCACCAAAGTTGCCTTGTCGCTGTTGTGGTGAGCCACCGCGGGTGCCCTCGCCGGCGTGATGCCATTGACCGGGGCTCACGGAGCCCCAGGAGTCTCGGTAGCCGCGTGCCGCAGCACTCAGGATGCCGGCGATGCGCATGGCGCCTTGGGCGCGTAAAACGATGATGCCGCCGCTGCGACCGTCCCAGGTTTTGGCGATCACCGAGGCGCCGTCGGCGAGCGTGAGATCGGTGAATTGGGGCACGCGAACAACCTGTGCCACCTCGGCGCCGAACTGGTCAAAAGTGCCGCTGGTGTAGGCCGAGCTCAAAGGCGCGCGAAAGGTTATCTGCCCGGCTTCCACCTCCTGGATGCGAGCGTACTCATAGCGCCCCGCAGTAAGGCCTTGGCTCTGAATAACCAGCACCTCATCAGCGGCTCCGAAAGCGCTGCTGTCGGCCACCGATACGCTGCGAGTTGCCACGGCCGCGTTTGCGATCAGATGTGTGTAGGCGTTGAGGATGATATTTTCATCCTGCACCACGCGGACGCCGTCGGCGCCGTTCCCCAAAGCGGGGTTGGTGCAATCGCGGTCGCAACCGTCGCCGTCGATCTGATTGCCGTCGTCACAGAACTCGACGCCGGCGCGCAGGTGCCCGTCGCCACAGGAGGCGACCTGGCAATCGTTCAGACAGGCGTCACTTTGGTCTTGATTACCGTCGTCGCAGGCCTCGTGGTCTTGCCAGAGCACAGTGTCGCCGCAGGCTGCCGCTGCACAGGTGCTCAGACAGGCATCGCTGTCGATGACATTGCCATCGTCGCAACTCTCGCCATCCTGTACGACCGCATCACCGCAGCTCGCAGGCTGGCAGCCGTTGCACTCGTCGGTGGCATCGTCATTGCCGTCGTCGCAACCCTCGCCGGGACCGACCACACCATCGCCGCAGCGCGCCTCTTGGCAGGTGCTCAAGCAGCTGTCGGAGTCGTCACCGTTGCCATCATCGCAGGCCTCAAAATCGACATCACCTTCGCTCAGGTCGCGGCGCAACAGACCGTCTCCGCAGCGTGCTGCCAGGCAGGCGGACAAACAACCATCGCTGTCGCTGTCATTGCCGTCGTCGCAGTGTTCAAAACCGGGCTCCCCCTCGGACAAATCGGCGCGCAAAAGACCATCGCCACAAACCGCCAAGGTGCAGGCTGAACTGCAGCCGTCCGTATCCGCCTCGTTGCCATCATCGCAGGCTTCGAATCCCTCTTCGCCGGTAGCCAGGTCGGAGCGCGTGACCGAATCGCCGCAAAGGGCGATGGTGCAACTGTTGGTGCAGGCATCGGCTGGGTCGACGTTGCCATCATCGCAGGCCTCGCCGACCTCAACTTGGGCATTGCCGCAGGATGCAGCGGTTTCACGCACCACCACCTGTTCAGCGCAGGACATGATCAAGAAGATGCTAAAGGCGCAAAGGCGACGGAAGGGCAAACACATAACTAAACCCCCAAACATACACGCTATTTTGGCCCCAGCCTCTGCTTTTTGCAAGTGGCTTTCCGGGTTCAATAACCTCGGACAACACTTGCTCAATCACCTACCTTATTAACATGTTAGAAGTGGTCGAACACACCCTGAACACGCTTCATCAACCTTACAGCCATCCCCTCTGCCCACAAAGACCAGCGAAACGAGAGCAACCCTCGACGCGACCACCGCTAAACCCGCGTCACCTGGCCTCAATCATTTTACCCGACAAAGACGGTTAATAGTGAGCGAGCCGACGTTGACCACCGCCTCAAGGCTGCTCATAGTCGCGGGCGATCTCAGTTAAGATTGAAGGACGAACCATGAGCCCAGCGAACCCTTATACTAAAGCACTTGATGGCCTTGACCTACCCGACCCGGTCGCTGCTTTCTTTGGCTTTTTCCCAGCCCCTGAGGCCGTGCGCCTAGCCCGAGCATCGGGCGCTCCCCCACCCTGGTCAGATGACCCGATCTTGCAACGCGGACGCTTTTTAAATGTCTTTCGCGAGGACGACCGCAGCAGTCAGGCCTTGATGCGCTTTGTGGCGCCGGTGATCGACGATCTTCCCCTTTTGATTCAGGCACTTTTCTTTGCGCGCTGGTGCAATCGCTCCGAGACGCTCGACGCCTTAGACGTCACGTTGCTCAATGACCCGGTCGCCTTGCGTCACGCACTTGAGCGCTTAGCGGTCCAGCCTTGGTGTAATGTCACCGCCTATCCGGTCGAGCCCGTGACGTGGCAGGGCCAACGCATCAGCCGGCTCGATACGGCAACGCGGTTATTCGCTGAAATCAAAGGTGATCTTACAGCCGCAATTATTGCTGCAAACGGTCATGTGACGACGGCGACCCAGTCGGTGAATGCTCTGTTCGGCATGGCCAATGATTTTCCCATCTTCATGGCGGTGATGGATGTCGCGTGGTTTCGACCCGAAGTGATCGACCCCGCCAGCCACGTGCCGACGGGTATTGGTGCCGAGCCCTATATGGATCGACTTGCGGACTTTCTCGGGCTCAGCAGCCACCAAGAAGTAGCCGAGCAAATGATCGCCTTGCAGGCGGCGCATTGGCCCGAGGCGAAACGAGCCTTTCAGCCCATCGATATCGAGTATTTAGCCTGCGAGTGCCGCAAGTATTTTAGCTATGTTACCGGCAGCAAAACCTTCACGGGGAAGAATCAGTTTCTTCCTGGTGAGACGCCGTCGTTCACTTTTGATGTGCCGGCGACGGCCGCCGAAGGCTCGGTGATCGACACGCAGATTCAGGTGATCGCGGGGGGGCCTTGTTCGGGTAAAACAACCTTGCTTCGGGCCTTGGAAGAGGCGGGTTATCACGTCGTTTTTGAGACCGCTCAACATCTCTTGGATGCTGGGCTTGCTCGGGGGCAGTCAGCGGAAGAGTTGCGTATGGATCCGCTGGCCTGGCAGCGGCAGGTGCTCGAGGCCGACTTTGCCTGCTTTGAAAACTTGTCCACAACGGCATTGGTCTTCACCGACACCTCGTTTGTGGAAGATTTGGTTTTTGGTGAGCGAGCCGGCATCAGTTTGGGTGCCAATACGATGCGCTGGCTGCAGCGCAAACGGTATGGACGAGTCTTCTTTTTAGAGCCCCTTGAGACCTATGAGCAGACCGCTTCTCGCCTTGAGACACGCGATGTAGCAGCGGCGATTAGCGACGAAGTTCGTCAGCGCTATCAGGCCCTAGGTTACGATCTCATCACCGTGCCCTCGGGCTCGCTTGAGCAGCGCATGGCGACGATTCTTGATGCCGTTAAGGGTGCCGTTTAAGGCCTGGCCTGTGGCGCTTGGCGTCAGGAATTTTCACTGTGGGTGCTAAGCTTGCTCGACAAGCTGCAATTTTTTCTTCAAGGGGCGCTTGGAGGCGCTTTCGCATGTCTCACTCACCCACCCATCGCACCCCTCCTACAGATCCCGTCGAGCGCCTGGCTGCGCTGCGCCATGAGTTTGGCGAACACGGTGGGGTTAATATGTCCATCGAAGCCTCGACGACTTTTACGGTCATGGAAGCGGGCACCATGCCGGAGATCTTTCAGGGCCGACTCGGTCCCGACGATGGCGGGTGTTTTCTTTATGGACGCCACTTTAACCCGACCGTTTATGCGCTCGGACGCCAACTCGCAGCCATGGAAGGTGCGCAAGCTGGCTACTGCACGAGCAGTGGGCTCGGTGCGATTTCCTGTGCCTTGCTCGGTCTGCTTGAACAGGGCGACCACGTCGTTGCTTCAGATACTTTGTATGGTGGAACCTGGGCTATGCTAGCGGAGTTTTTACCGAAAAAATGCGGTATTAATACGACCTTTGTCGATATTAACGATGCTGATGCGGTGGCGGCCGCCTGCACGCCGCGCACCAAGGTGGTTTATGCCGAGTCGCTATCGAATCCAACGCTGCGGGTGACCAATATCCCGATGCTGGCCGATGTGGCGCACGCGCACCGGGCGCAGTTGGTGGTCGATAACACCTTCACGCCCTTGGCGATGACTCCGCTGGAACACGGCGCTGACGTCGTCGTTCATTCGCTTACCAAATTCGTCAATGGCGCCAGCGATTTTATTGCCGGCGCGGTGTG
>JAPKCE010000059.1 GCA_028823075.1 Myxococcota bacterium | reverse complement strand
GCCCTATGTTCGGGTGCCGACAGCAAGGCCTGCTCCAATTCGCCCCAGGTACCGATGCTCTGCTCGCCAATCGCAAGGATGCGATCGCCCGCTTTTAGACCGACTTCATCGGCTGGGCTTCCAGGTTTTACCCCTTCAACAAAAAGCTCAGCCGCGCCAAAAGCGGCGGAGGTAGCGGCAAGGTCGGTTGGCCGCTGCCAGTCGATGTCCAGAGTTTCAGCCACTTTCGGGTCAAAGCGTCCACCGGGTTTACGCGTCTTGTCGCGGCGTAGCTTAAGTTTGGCTGCGCTCTTGCCGCCCAGTTCGGTCTCGAGCTCTTGCAAGGTGCGAATATCAACGCCGTCTACGCTGAGAATCTGGTCGAAGGCTTGTACTAAAGAGTCGCCCGAATGCGGGATGACCACCGGCGCTTGAGCTGCCGAGGAGATACCGAGCATGCCGCGTTGCTGTAACCCGCCGAGTGGGTCTTCGACGGTTTTAACGTCGGGCGTGGCATTCAAAACCAAGGTGCGTTCACCTCGTTTGACGCGCATTTCGATGCGCCGCCCGGCAGCAGGGCCAATTAGTCCGCTCAGGTCATTCCAGCCCACCACCTCGGTGCCGTCGACGCTGAGCATTCGATCACCCGCTTGCAAACCGGCGCGAGCCGCAGCCGAACCACCGTTGACCGAGCCCACAACCGGCGCCACATAATGATGCCCGCTCATCAAAAACCAGGTGAACACAAGCACCGGCAAGATGAGATTAACCGCAGGCCCAGCAAAGGCAATAAGAGCTCGTTGCCAAGGCGGTTTGGCCCAGAGTTCGTCGGGCTCGGGCGTTCTATCGTCGCTGTGATGCTCGCCGGCCATTTTGACGTAACCGCCGAAAGGAATTGCTGAAAAACGCCATTCGGTACCCCAACGATCGGTTTTCCACAGCACTTTGCCAAAGCCCACACTAAAGGCTTCGACGCGCACACCGCAGAGGCGAGCCACCACAAAATGGCCGAGCTCATGCAGGAAAATTAGCGGTGTAAAGAGCAGTAAGAAAAATGCGATGGCTGAGAGCACGAAAAAAGTCCTTAGGTTGTATATTCAGCGTTTAGGGTCACATAATTATGCCCTAAATCGCAGGTCCAGATACGCGCCTCGGAACTGCCGGTGCGCAGTTCTAAGTGAAAAGCGAAGCGCTTGTTGCGCATCAGTATCTGGGCCTGAGCTTTATCAAAACCAAGCGGCACGCCTTGGTCAAAGAGCGCAATCACCTGGTCGTCACCGCTTAGGCTAAGGCGGATCTTCTGGGCATCGAATTCGACACCGGCGCGCCCGGCAGCAGCGACGATGCGCCCCCAGTTTGGGTCGGCGCCAAAGAAGGCGGTTTTGCAAAGCGGCGATAAGGCGATGGTCCGCGCCACACGCTGTGCCGCATCGTCGTTAGGCGCTCCGCTAACGGTGATTTCAACCACGCAACGCGCGCCTTCACCATCTTCTACAATCTGCACAGCTGCCTGTTGACAGGCTTCGCGAAGAGCCGCTTCGAAACGCTCTAGACCCTTACCACTGAGGGCTTCCCCTTGACCTCCCGCCAGCAGCACGGCGGTGTCGTTGGTCGAGGTGTCGCCGTCGACCATAACGGCGTTAAAGCTCGAATCGACGCAGCGTTTCCAGAGCGCCTGAAGGTCAGCGCCGTGCACGGGTGCATCGGTCAGTGCGTAGGCGAGCATGGTCGCCATATTGGGGGCGATCATGCCAGCACCTTTAGCGAATACCGAGATGGAGTAGCCGTCGACGCAGACGGCGGCGCCTTTCGGAAAGCGGTCGGTGGTGCAGATGGCTTTGCTAAAATCGTCGACCTGTTGCTGTTGCCTGCCTGCCGCGGCGACAGCCGCCGGCAAACCTTCGAGTAAGGGAGCGATGGGCAAAGGGACGCCGATGACTCCGGTGCTGGCCACTTGAATCATCGATTCGGGGCAGCCGAGCTTTTGGGCCAATGTGCTTAGGCTCAGCATGCAGGCATCGAAACCGACTTGACCCGTGCAGGCGTTAGCGTTGCCCGAGTTGACCAAAATCGCTTGCGCCAGACCGCCGGCTCGATGAGCTCTGCTGATTTCAACGGGAGCCGCTTGCACCCGGTTTTGGGTGTACACAGCGGCCATCGCACAGGGCGAGTCAGCGATCACCAACGCCAAGTCCAAAGCGCCATCAGGTTTAATACCGCAGGCGACGCCGCTGAGGCGAAACCCGGGTACGGCTGAAGGTTTGTTCATCATGCGGCGCCCTTATCGCTTTTTGGTCCCACGCTCCACCGACTTTCTTCCATACGCTGCGCTTGCCGATAGGGGCGCGTCCGCCCTATGCCAGCTACGCTTCAAGCCAAAGAGGACACACTTTTGCGCCTGGTTGTGCTCAGTATCTGCCTATTTGCCGTGCCAGCTTTGGCCGGAGAACTGCCTTGCCAAGAAGCAACCTGCCGGCCTTTGCATATGTGTTGGCCGGCCGCCACTTGTGGTCCAGAGCCTAGGTTCTTGCGTTCAAACTGGCGCTGGAACCTGCTCGGCGAGGCTTGTGTTGGCGGCTGTACAGCGGGACAGGCCTGCCGTTTAACCGGTCGAAACGGAGCATGCGAGGCCGACGCTGAATGTGCCTCGGGACAGCGCTGCGCCGACGGTTATTGCCGCGTCGAGCGCTGCGTCGGGCGTTTGCTCTATTCCATCGATCCGGCCGGTAGCGCTGACTTTTCCGACCCGAGTATAGGCGCCGATGCCATGCGTTCGGCGATTAGAGCATGGCGTTTAGTGCCTTGTACTGTGTTTGAGGCCGAGGAGCAGGAGCCAGATTTTGCCAGCTGGGATCAGGCTAACGACGGGCGCAACAAATTCTTCTGGATGGAAACGGGTTTTCCGGGTGGCCCAGCCACTTTGGGCGTCGCCGTGACGAGTTTTAACGGCGACCAGAGCGTTGACTCGGACATTCTTTTGAACGGTGTGCAACACCGTTGGGCGACCCCTACAACCGGCAGTGATGGTATCGACGTGTTTTCCGTGATGCTGCATGAGTTCGGCCACCTCATTGGCCTGGGTCACACCCCGTCGGGCAGTGACGCTATTATGGCTCCTGCCTGGTCTGGCCATCCTGAGATCGGCCCGCGCCCTTCGGATGTCGCTGGTGTTTGCGAACTCTACCCCGGCGTTCGACCTGACGTTGAACAGGCAAGTCTGCGTCTTGGCGAGAACTGTGGTCGCGCCTGTGAATGTGGCTCGGGGCTGTGTCGCCAAGGAAAATGCAGCCGCCGTTGCGCGATGGATGATCCTTGTCCCGGTGGCATGAGTTGTTTGTTGGCGCTTCAGGGCGATGGTTATTGTGTGAGCCTCATGGGCGGTCCCGATAATGGCGAATATTTGCCGATAGGCGCCCAATGTGTGCGCCCAGATAATTTTCTTCCTCAAGCGGATCTTTGTGCCAGCGGAGTTTGCGAGGCTTTAGAAATCCGCGGCGTTGCCCGCCATCTGTGTACAAAGAACTGCGACACTAATGATGATTGCCCTAGTGGCGCTTCTTGTGAGGCTCGGTACTGTGCGATCCAGACGGTGGACTTGACCCGCTGCGGGGAGCAGAGCGAGACACCCGGTGGCTGCGGATGCGTGAACGGTTCGAAACCTAATTTGTTGTTGTGGCTTGTCGCTTTGGCGGCTCTGCGAAGGAGAAAAAGATGCGCTTAAACCTGTTAGTGGCTGGCCTTGTTTTTGCGCAAAGCGCGCAGGCAACGGTTGTTCTCAAGCTTAACCGGGCTCAGATGACCAACATGAGCAGCGTCGTCATTCACGCTCGCGTCGGCAAAATAAACGTCGCCGAAGAGCGACCGGGAGCTTTGAGCACGCTGATCGAACTCGAGGTGCTCTCAAGCTATAAGGGCAAGCTACAAGCCGGTCGAGTCATCACCTTGATGCAGGTCGGCGGCCAAAAGGGAGACCTGATTCAGAGCATCCCCGGGACCAGTGAGTTTCGCATCGGAGAGGAGTTGGTGTTGTTTCTCAGCGCCTTCGCCAACCGCTATGTTCAAGTCGGTGTTGGGCTGGGTCGCTTTGTCGTCAGCCGCAACGGCGGTGAGGTCATCGTTGCTGAAGAGTTTGGCGACGTGAGTTTCGCTTCGCCAGGCAAAGATGGGGTGATTCGCCCCGGCCCATCGCCGCTTCCTGCCCGTTTAAAGCTCAGCGAGTTAGCTCGTGAGATTCGCGGTTTTGTCAGGCTGGCGCATTGATGCGCTCTTTGTTCGTCGTTTCAGTTTTGATGCTCGCCTCATCTCCGGCGCAGGCCTGGCGAGGTGTTATCGGTAAATGGAACCTGTCCAATTCACCCAACGTCGGTTTTCGCATTCGCACCACCGGTGCGCAGCGCAGCAACATCAACGACGGCTCCGATGTCCGCGCAATTCGTTCCGCCTTGCAGAGTTGGACCGATGCCACCTGCTCCGTCGTTGCCGGTCAGGACCTGGGCAATACGCAGGGATCGCCGCGCGCCGCTCGCGATGGCACCAACAATATTTGGTTTGAGAGCGACGCCGGTTCTTGGCCGCATGGCCCAGGAACTTTGGGCATTACCTCGACCTTCTTTTCGGGTCGAGGCTGCAACGCTTCGGGCACCAGGCCTTATGCCAATTGTTGGGTGGTCGATGCTGATGTGCAATTCAATGAAGTCAACTACCCCAGCCAGCGCGGTAATTGGGGCACTGCTGATCGCGGCCGCCACATCGATATTCAAAGCATCGCCGTCCATGAAATCGGCCATGCGTTAGGGATCGATCACCCTTGCGAAAACTGTACCGTCGATTCCGTGATGACCCCTGCATATGTCGGCTACCCCTTTCGCTATCTGCGCCAGGACGACACCGATGCGGTTTGCTCGCTTTACCCCGGTCAGCGCGGCGGTTTGGGTTGGGGCTGTGTGCGCAACACCGATTGCGATTCTAATCTTTGTGTCATCGATGGTGACAGCCGCTACTGCAGTCAGGCTTGTGGAAGCTGTCCCGCCGGTTACGACTGCCAACAAAACAGCGGTCGCAATGTCTGTTTGCGCGCCGATGCCTTAGCCGACGCCGCCGCTCGCGGTGAGATCTGCGTCGGGCGTCCTTGCCAAGAAGGGCTAATTTGCCTGGGTGGTGAGAGCGACGCCCGCTGCTATAAAACCTGTAACCGCGGCGACGCGCCTTGCCCGGCCGGCACCACTTGTCGAACCTTTGGTGAGGGCAACGAGGCTTCCTCCTTATGCATCGACGGCGGCGACACCGAAGAAGGTGAGGCCTGCGACAGTTATTACGCCTGCGCCGAGGGTTTGGAATGCGCACCCACCGGCCGCGGCTGGACCTGCGCCAGAGTCTGCACGGCCGATTCACAATGCGGAAGCGACGGAGAATGCGTCGAAGTCGAACGCCAAGGCGTGGACACCATCCGAGTCTGTGTGGATCGTCGCACGGCACGTCTGGGCGAACGCTGTGAGGGCAAACCCTGTGAAGAGGGGACCAGTTGTGTTTACAGCAACGGCGACCGTTTATGCTTTCAAAACTGCCGCAGCCGCGCCGATTGCACCTCCGGAATGGATTGCCAGCCCATTCAATCGGGTGGCGGAGTTTGCGCCCCATATGTTGGTGATGATTGCGTCGATGATCTCGACTGCCCGAGGGGCCAGATCTGCGAAGAACTGCAATGTAGCCAGCTCAACCCCGCCGAAGCGCAGCCGATTGACGCGCGTTGCGGCGACGATTCCCATTGTCAAAGCGGCGCTTGTGGCTATTTCGATGGCGTCGGGCGCTGTGGTCGTGGCTGCGACCTCCGTTTGGGTCACTTTCAATGCCCCGAAGGTCAGGGTTGCGCTGAAGATCAGATGGGCAATGGCTTATGTAGCGAAGGTTCCGACTTGGGCAGCGGTGAAGTGGGTGACTCTTGCACCGGCGCGGATCAATGCAAACATGGAATCTGCACGAACAATCGTTGTTTGACTTGGTGCGGCGACAACTCCTGGTGTCCTCAAGGGTATGGCTGTGACCAATCCATCGGCGAGCCGGGTGTTTGTGAATTCCGTCCAACAGGGGATAACCCCAACTCGCCGTTCGGTTGCGGCTGCGGTTCGGCCACTGGAGTGGGTCTTGAATGGTTGCTTTTCGCCGGTATCTTACGTCGTCGCCGGCGTAAAAAAACCGCATGACCCAAACCTTAATTCTTGGCGCTGGACTCACCGGTTTAGCCGCGGCTTCTCACATAAAAGGCGAGGCGCGCCTGCTCGAAGCCACGCCCTTTATTGGCGGTAAGGCGAGAACCCGAAAGCGTGCCGGGGCGCGCTTTGATATCACCGGGCATTGGCTGCATCTTCGCGACAAAGACATCGAGGCCTGGATAGCGACCTTACCCGGTTTGAAGTTGGTTAAACATAACCGAAAAGCGCGTGTTTTCAGCTCGGAAGTATACACCCTCTACCCCTTTCAATCCAATACTTTTGGGCTCCCCGCCGACGTGGCTCAGGCCTGTCTACAGGGCTTTGTCGACGCCCGTTTGCATGATGTTGAGCTTGGTCCCGAGGCGCCGCAACTTGCCGCTCCAAAGACTTTCGCGGATTGGATCATTCAAAAATTCGGTCGCGGTATCGCCGAGCATTTTATGTTTCCTTACAATGAGAAAATTTGGACGGTTCATCCGCGTGAACTCAGCGCCGCATGGTGTGAATCCAGCTACATCCCGATTCCGGCAGTCGCCGATGTGATGGCTGGCGCGGTGGGTGCCTCTCGTGAAGCGTTGGGCTACAACACCCATTTTCTCTACCCCGATGACGGGGGGGGGATCGAAGGTTTGGCGCAGGCTATCGCCGCCGGTTTAACGCTGCCGATCGAGACAGACAATGGCGTGCACAGCGTCGATCTAGCGAAGCGCCAAGTGACGACAAAGGACGGCGAGACGATCTCTTATCACAAGTTGATCTCGAGTCTCTCGCTAGCGAGCCTCATCGACGCTTGCGAGCGCGGCGGCGAACTTCCGCCCGCGGTCAAAGCGGCGAGAGCGTTGTTGCGCAGCACCACGGTGAGCCATATCGACGTGCTGGCCAAGGGGTCAAACCACGACCAACTCGGGCCTTGGGACGGAGCCGGCCAGCCCCATTGGACCTATTTTCCTGAAAAGAAGTTTCCGTTTTATCGTGTTGGAAGCTTTTCGGCTGTCGAGCCAAAAATGACTGACGGTGAAACGCGTAATTTCTACGTCGAGATCGCCCATAAGGGTGAGCGCCGGGTGGAAGACGAGGTGCAGGCTTGTCTGCAAGGTTTGGCAGAAGCCAAGCTCATCGACGGCATGGACTCGGTCATCGAAACTTGGGTTGAGCATGTGCCGCATGCCTATGTTTTGCAGGACCCCAACTACAAAGTAAGCCGCCAGACCTTGCTCGGTTATCTTGCTGAGCATCAGGTTTTGAGCACCGGTCGCTACGGCAATTGGGAATATTCGGCCATGGAAGACGCTCTCGTTCACGGGCGCAAGGCGGCGCTATGGGCGGGCGAGAGCTAAGGGTCGGCTAGCTCGGACTCGGCGACACTTGAATGGAGCGCGAGCACGACGCGCCGACTAGCTTACGCTTCGTCATTCATAGCTATTCTTCGTTATTGCGCCGAACGGTGACCGCTAGGCGTCCCATATCGACTAAAACTTTCGGCACACGGCGCGCCAGCCCAATGCTCGGCGGTCGCTTTTCACTGAGTTCGATCGGGTATTCAACCACTCGCCGACTCATATGAAAGGCGCGGATCACCATTTCTGAAGCGAACAGGTCACGGCGTAGCTCGCAGCGGGAAACAACGCCGAGCATCAACTCTCGGCGTAAGGCTTTCAGGCCATGCGTGTCGGTGCCGCGCCAGCCGGTGGCGGTGCGCAGCATGCGGTTGAGCACACGGGTCGCTAAGCGGCGCATATAAGGCCGGCGGTCGCGTGCACCAGGAAGCGTTTTGGAGCCGACGACCATGGCCAACTCCTCATCGGCCCCGAGCATCGCCAAGGCGGTACGGTGGAAGCGATCATCGCAAAGGTCGATCTCTTCACAGAGCACGAATTCCCCGCGCGCAAGCTCGATCCCCTGTTTTAGAGCTTCACCATAATCGGGCTGAGGGCAGCGGTGTAACAGCAACTCGGGATGCTCAAGGACCAAGCGCTCGGCGATGGCCTCGGTTTGATCGACACAGCCGTTGGCCGAGATGATGATTTCGAAACTGTCGAGATGGGCGCGTAAATTGCCCAACAACTCAAGGAGAGCCTCTTCGAGAATCTCTTCTTCGTTATAGACTGGAATGACGACGCTAACTTGGATGTTCATGGCTGTAGATTTCTCATGATGGGAGAGCAAAGCAAGATTTTTACGGCAATAAATTGATGGGCTTATCGTCTTCCCACCAGCTGGCGCGCATCTCGCCCAACCCTTTTAGGCTTTCGATCAGTTTGTCTTTGGGCCCGGCGAGTACGATCAGCAACTTATCCGCGTGCAACAATTCAGCGGCCAGCGCTTTGACCTGAGCCAAGCTAACCGCTGCCAAACGCTTCGGGTAGGCGTCGATATAATCATCGCCCAGGCCGTAGCGCGCGGCGTAGAGCAAGCGATCACCCTCACCTTCGACGGTTTCCAGGCTGAGCGGGTAGGAGCCCAGATAATAACCTTTGGCATCGGCTAGTTCTTGCGCTGTGATCCCGTGAGCAGCGACTTCAGCGACAACCTGAAGGCTGAGGTCGATCAACTCGCGTACCTTTTCAACTCGGGTGAAGCTGGTGATCATAAAGGGGCCGGCGCGTTCGCCGGACGAAAAGCCAGAGCGTATACCGTAGGTGAGACCGCGCTCAGAGCGGATGAGCTTCATCAGGCGGCTCGAAAACCCTCCGCCGCCCAGCGCATAGTTGAGCAAGGTGATGGTCTCATAATCTGCCCGAGATCGCGCCACACCTTTGCTCGCGAGATGCACGTTCACCTGCGTGAGGTCGGGTTTATCGACGATATGAATGCGTACTTTAGCGACGAGCTTAGCCTCGTTTGGCCGTTTGGCCGCTTCGCCCGCAGCCCAGTCTTTAAGTTGCTCGTTGAGCAGCGCTTTAATCTCCTCGGGCTTGGCATCGCCAAACACACCGATGGTCAGTTGACGGGGCTGAATGA
>JAPKCE010000608.1 GCA_028823075.1 Myxococcota bacterium | reverse complement strand
ACTGTTCTATGGCGGAGAGGCGGGCGCCGAGTCGCAAGGGGTAAACCTACAACTGGCCTACCTCTTGAACAAAAAGGTTCAACCGGCGCTGCGCTTCACCCAAGTCGATGACGAGGCCAGTATCATGTTTGGGTTTTCCAGTTTCCTCAACAAACATAAGCTCAAATGGCAAACCGATATCAGCCGCAGTTTAAGCGAAACGGCACAGGGTGTTGGCTTTCGTACTCAACTCCAAACGAGCTTTTAGAAAATTATCCCCAGATGCGTAATGAGTCTCCGCCAACCGGGAATTGATCGGCGATGGTACCTTCGGTTAGTCCGGCTAAGCTTCGCAGTTCGCTGTGCAGAGTTGCGGGGGTCAGAACCACCCCTTGCCCCTCGGGCATCGGCTGAAGGTCCGGGCCGAGCCCACGAGCGACGACCCCATCGGTTGTTTCTCCGACCACGCGCACGCCGTTCTCTACACCGCTTCCCCAAAGCATGCTCATCCACGACGTTACGGAGTGATGGTCCTTGCCGGAGTTGGGATTGCTCTGATCTTTATAATACGTGCTGCGACCAAAATCAGAACCGACGACAATGTTAATACGATCCGCAATTCCAAGGGCTTCAGCTTCATCGAGAATGTAGATCAAGCCGCTGAAAAGTTCGCCCATTCGCGTGGCTTGGGTCGAGTCGTTGAAGGCATGGCTGTCCCAACCGCGTAAAAATAGATTGGCGCTCGCCGCAAGGCCACCTTCAAAAGCGCGCAGCGCAACATAGGCCTGCTGCTCGAGCTTGCCGGCCGGAAGCTCATCGAAGGTAGAAAAGTCAAACTGCTGCAATAAGCGCCCCACATGCTGTTCTTTGGAACGCGCGACGAAGAGTTGGCTGCGCGCCCGAGCTTGATCGGGCAACAGCATTTGCCCCGGGATTTGACCGGCGCGCTCACTGGCGGCAGCCGCTATCAGAGCTTGCCGTGCATCACCGTGAATGCGCTGCCCTGATCGGTTATTCTGCCCTATAACATCGGGTCGCGTAATCTGTCCGAGGACGCCGAGCCGACTGAGTCGGGTGGCAGGAACAAGGTTGGCCGTGCCATCATAGCCGCCAAAGGAAAGCAAGGGCATGGGACCGTTCGGAACCGGGTCGCGATCGACCATATTGTTAAAGGCGACCAATGCAGCAAGGGTAGGGAAGTTAGCGGTCGTTGAACCGGCCATCGCGAGTTGTTCGCCCGAGCGGTGGTTGGTTAGCCCGGCATCCACCCCATTGATCAAGGTGACACCTCGGCTCGCCAAGTGTTGCAGCACGTGTACTGGGGCTCCGCCCGCCGCGGGAACGTGGTTGTAGTAGGAGCCGGGGGCCAGCGGAATTAGTCGGCCTCCGACGTTGAGTTGATTGATCTCTGCTTGGGTAAAGTGGTTGACCGGGCCGTTGCCGCTGCCGTCGCTTAGGTCGCCTTTAGGGTCGCAGAACATGGTGCTATCCCAAGCACCCGCCAGGTTGATGGTTATCCAGAAAGGCCCTCCGAAACCCTGGAGCTCCTCGGCAGCCAAGGCGTGTCGCGACCAGGGCGAGAGTAGCGATAGTCCCGCTGCCGCGCTCACTTTTAGAAAGTTACGTCGATGCATCGTCGGCCTCCTAGCGTTGAAGAAATTCGGGTTGAAGCATAAGGTAGCTGACGACCGCCATCCAGGCGCGCACCTGGCCGTCACGGTCGCGGTGGACCTCCGCTTGGTCGCCTCGCGCAACCGCTTCGTGCACCCGGCAATGCGCGGGCATTAAAGGGCCGGTCTGGGGCTGAGCAGCAATTTCGGCGAGAACAGAGGCGCGTGAAGCCTCATAAAGTTGGTAGGCACGGTCGACCTCAGCGTCGTCGGCAAGAAGGGTTATTCCGAGAAACAACTCAA
>JAPKCE010000058.1 GCA_028823075.1 Myxococcota bacterium | reverse complement strand
GAGCACCGCGAAAAGCCCGCAGACGAGCGCTTCGGGGAGGGCATCCAGACCCAAGCGGCGAGCAAAATGCAGGCTGGTGTATAAAACAGTGTGGTAAACGAAGGTGATATAAAGCGGCAACTTATGGTGGTAGAGCATGATGCTAAAGCGTTGGTGCTCGAAGTTGTCGACGAAATGGTAGGTGATGATCTCCAGGCTGACCGCGTAGACGAGAATGCTGACCCAGGCGAAGAGAGGTCGTTGGTCGCCGCGGCGCAGCGCCTTGCAAACGTGGACGATGGTTAGCAGCCAGCAGGCGAAAAGGGTTAGCTCCATCAGGCCATTGCTTAGCGGGTTGCTTGCAGGAGAGAACAATTCGAGCAGGGGAAGGCTGGTATCGACGACAGGCAACTTCATGCGCTCAACTCCTCGGGTTTGGCGAGCGAGCGCCGGCTTCGTTTTTTCTCAAGGCGCGCCAAACAGCGCTCTTCCACCGCCGCCTGTCCGTAGCTCAGGGGCAGCTTGCTCTCACGCTGCTGGTCCTCAACGAAACTGCCCTCGCCGTAGCTCAGCTCACCGCGTCTCCAGGTTCCGAACATGCGGTCCCACCAGTGGATGGTTTGCGCGAAGTTGACGTGAAAATAGACATGGTGATCATCGTGAAAAGCAGCCGGGCCTTGCCATGGAAAGAGCATTCCGAAGCGAACGCCAGAATGGTCGATGAGCGAGACGCTATGTTGGTAAAGCAAGACTGCGATAACCCCGCCGGGGTGCAGGGGAATTATGAAAATGGGCGCTAAGGCGATGGCTTGAAAGGTTAGAATTTCAAAGGGGTGGGCGGCAACAGCGGTGAAGGCGCTGGGCGTACGAAAGCGATGATGAACGCGATGCATAAAGCGGTAAGGCCCTTTGCGGTGCATCCAGCGATGCGCCCAGTACAAGCCCAAATCGCCGACAACAAAGAAAGCGATGCTGGAGCCGATGGTATAAGCCCAGCCGTAATCGGCGACCTCGAAATAGAGCATCGAAAAGCCACCGGTTTGAACATGGTAAAATAGAATACCGCTGACGACCGATGCCGCGGTCATATTGATGGTTCCCAGCTTGCGCTCTTCTTTAAGCAGCCTTTTTGGCGCCCAGCGGTCGGGTTGAAGTTTCCAGTCGGCCGCATGCTCGGCACGCTGCTTATAATACAACCAATCGAGGGCAAGACTCGGGAGCCAGTAGACGGTCAAGCCGCCACCAACGGTAATCGCCAAACATTCGAGCAGCAGCAAATAGTCCAATGGGAACTCCTCAATGTCATCAGAAGAGCTTTTAGAACGCGTTCTAGTCAAGCCGCCTCTTGTCATAACCATTTCAGTTTTTCACGAATAACTGACTCATGGAATCTAGACCTGGGCCCGTTTGCTGTTATTGAACGATGACTAGGAGTCTCAATTGCTCGATCTCGAACGACGTCTTGGGCTGACCAGTGTTATCGCCATCAGCCTTGGTGCCATGCTGGGAAGCGGTCTGTTTGTGCTGCCGGGCGTGGCTGCAACCATCACCGGCCCGAGCATGTGGCTTGCCTTCGCTCTAGCGGGCATCTGCGTACTTCCTGCCGCCCTGTCCAAGGCAGAACTCGCCACGGCGATGCCGACTTCGGGGGGATCTTATGTCTACCTCGAGCGCGCCTTTGGTCCCATGGTGGGAACGATCTGCGGGCTAGGGCTATGGATGTCCTTACTGCTAAAAAGCTCTTTCGCGCTGGTTGGGCTCACCTGGTATTTAGAAATACTGACGCCGATTAACGGTCAGTTTGCTGCATTGGGGTTCCTCGCTCTGGTGACCGCGCTTAATATCCTCGGCGTGCGAAAAGTCGGCCAAGCTCAGGTTGTTATGGTCGCCCTGAGCTTGCTCGGTTTGGCCGTGCTGGTGTTTCTCGGCAAAAACAGTTTCGATCCCCAGTTGACACAACCTTTCATGCCCAATGGCATCGACGGGTTGATCACCTGTGTGGCAGTCGTTTTCATCTCGTATGCCGGCGTCACCAAGATCGCAGCCGTCGCCGAAGAGGTGAAAAACCCTGGGCGGAACTTGCCGATGGGCATGTTAATCACCTTGGTCATCGCCGCTATATTGTATGTTTTGATGGCCGGCATCATGGCGGGTAACATCGACGCTAATCTGAGCCTCGAAGAAGGTGGCCTACAGGGTGACTTTCGCCCTGTTTATAGCCTGGCCTTGCTGCTCGGCGGCAGCAAGTTCGGTATGGTGATCGCTGGGCTCGGAACGTTGACCATGGTCTCGATGGCCAATGCCGGCCTGTTGGCCTCGTCGCGCTTTCCCTTCAGCATGGCGCGGCATCGCTTGCTTCCCAAAGTGTTCGGGCAGATTCGTTCCACCCACTTGACTCCAATTCCCGCTATTTTACTGACCAGCGGCTTTATGGCCGTCGCCATCGTCACCCTCGATGTGGCGAAAATCGCCAAGCTCGCTAGCGCCTTTATGATCCTGGCGTTTATGGCCATTAACTTGAGCGTCATCGTCCTGCGCGAAAGCCATGTGCGCTGGTACCAGCCGAAATTCCGCTCGCCGCTCTATCCGTGGGTGCAGATCGCTGGCGTTATTATCTGCATTGGCCTGCTGGCATTTATTGGCCTGCCTGCCTGGCTGGCCTCCGGAGCCGTTATCGTCGTTGGTGCTGGTATCTACTTTGCTTACGGTAGAGCCCGTGTCGACGGCCGTAGCGGTGTGGCTACACGGCTTAGCCAGCGCGAGGTGAGCGCTCTAACAGTGATCCCACGCCCGAGTGAAGAGTCTCTTGCGGCGCTTGAAGTCGGCGCCATGGTTACTTTGCTCGACCGCAACCCACCCGAGCCTTTGATCGAGTTAGGGGTTGCGCTTGGCGGCGGCCAGCCGATGGCTGTCGTGCGTGTGCGCGAAGTGCCCGAACAACTGTCGATGCAGGATCTTGAAAACGATCACCCCTATGAACTGGCATTGCGCCGCCGCGCCGTGACGATGGGGCATAACCTTGGCTGTGAGCTTGAATACGTCAACGCGGCTTGCCGCGACCTTCGTTCGGAGGTCTTGGACCTAAGTCATCTAATGCAGCCCAAATGGGTGTTATTCGAATGGCAGGACCAGGGAAAACACGCCGTTTGGCTGCGCGACCCGATGGCCTGGATTTTCTCACATCTGCAATCAAATGTAGCAGTGTTTAAAGATGTCGGGATTCGTGTATTCCGTAAAATATTAGTCGTCGTCGATCACGGTACTCACGATGAAACCTTGGTTCGTACAGCCGATCAGTTGGCCGTCCGGCCCGGTCGCCCCAATCAGTTTAACGGCGAGATAACGATCGCCGCACATATTAAACTGGACGGCGATGAAGAGCGAACTCAGCAACACCTCGCGGAACTCAGTGAACTCTGCCAGGCCGACACGCGACTGCTCGTGTTACGCGGGGGCGATCGCGGTAATCAGTGGATTGAGCAGACCGCTCATTTCGACCTGATGCTCATCGAAGAGCCGCCTTATGAACACTTTTACAGCCGCATGATGCGCCGCTCGGCGGAGCATATTACCGGTAAAGCCAGTTGCAGCGTGCTGCGTCTGCGCATCCCCGACGAAGACGGATAAGGCAGCAGGCTACCCGCCGCCCGAGTTCAACCTTCGAGCACAAAGTCGTATTGATAATGCAGCCGCGCATCGACGGCTTCACCATCGACCATAGCCGGGACAAAGCGCGCCCTTTTCAAGGCGGCCGCAGCCGCTACTCCTAGCCCGGCACCCGGGTCTTTGAGAACTCTAACGCTCACAACCCGCCCTTTGTAATCGATTTCGAGTAGAAGAATAACTCTGCCTTCGAGCTCTTCTTCACGCGCTTGCTCAGGGTAGGGCAAGCGCTCAAGCCTAGCGCGTTCGGCCGCTGAAAGTTGCGGGTCTTGAGAGAGCTTATGGCCCGGGACGGGTGCGTAAGGACGCACATCTTGCGGCTTTGTGAATTCCTTTTCAGGAGCTTTCATTAAGGTGTTCCCGACGCGCATCGTTATACCCGGGCCAGTCTTTGATGTTGAGGCCATCGTGACGCCAAAAATCGGCTTGGGGGGCTCGGGTGGAGGCGTCTTCGGTGGCTTATTCGGTTTGGGCAGGCGCTTCTTCGTCAGATCGATCTTCTTTCGCTTCTTCTTCGGTTTCGGCTTAGGTTTTGGCTTCGGTTTTGGCTTTGGCTTTGGCTTGGCTTTGCGAATCACCACATCCACCAGTGACTTCAAGCCCAACTCTTCTGCCGCCGAGCGCAAACTGCTACCAGCATAACCCAAAACACCGTGCAGCAGCAGTGCTAAGCAAGATGCAAAAATCAAAAACAGGCGACGGCGACGGCGCTCTGCATAAATCTGTGCTTCGCCATTTCGCTCAGACATCAGTCGGCCTTTGGGTTGAGCTCAGAGTCGGATTCAATGTTCAGCGCGTAGCGTTCCACGCCATCGATGCGAATGGCGTCGATAAGACGCATGACGCGCCCGTAACTGAGCTTTGCACTAGCCGAGATAACCGCTTGAACCTTTTCGTCCAGAGCCCGCTGGCGGCGCACCTCGCGACGAAAGCTGTCCCAATCAAAAGCTTTGCCATTGATAAAGAGCTCTTCCTTATCACCGTAGACAATGGCGAAGGTGCTCGGCTCTTTGAGCACTTTACCGCTGCTCGCTTTCGGCAAATCGACTTCGATGGCTTTCGGTGCAGCCACGACCAAGGCCGCCGCGATCATAAAGATCACCATCAAGCAGAGCATGATATCGACCAATGGCGTGACATTGATCTCCTCGATGGAGCCGCCGCCGCTGTATCCGCCCCCTGCCATTTTATTGCTCCCGCTCGGGGTGGGGCAGGTTAGCGTAGGAGATCAGTTCGTGGCCGATGGCCGAAGCGGCGCTCTCCATGGTCTGCAAGCGGCGTCGGAAGTAGTTGTTGGCAGCCACCGCGGGCAGCGCCACCAGCAGTCCGACGGCGGTCGCAGCGAGCGCCGTGGAAAGGTCCGCCATCATCTGCGGAATGCGCTCAGCGGTCATCGAGCCCGAGTTACTCAAGGTATGAATGATTTCAACCACTGTACCCAGTAAGCCGATAAACGGAGCGTTTGCACCTAGAGTACCGAGTACCGAAAGGAAGCGCTCACCCTTTTGGCGTTCGAGGAGCGTCGCCGCCGCCATCGATTCTTGAACTGCCTGACGGCCATGATGCAAACGGTTTAAGCCGGTGCGAGCCACCCTGCCGACCATGGTCATATCGTCTTTAAGCTCATCTAGAGCCTGCATAAACTCTTCATTGCGCAGATGGGCGCTGAGCCGAGCGTATTGAATCTCCAGATCACCACAGGCGCGGCGAAAGTGTAAGAAACGCTCGATGATCAGCACAATCGAGATCAGCGACAGCACGACCATGAACCACATGATGACGTTGCCAGCGCCGGCGTTAGCAATCTTTACGGTCAGTTCGGTGATCAAAAGCGCATCTCCATTTTCGTTCATTTCGTCCACTGTGTCGCACATAAGAGCGTCGGCGCAAGAAGTCACCGAAAAAAGCATCGCCGTGATCAACGATTGATCTTTCGCTCCTTCTCGAAGAAAGCAGATTTTAGGGGGAGGTTATCACATGTTCTCGTACCAGTTTTATAAGGTTGTCCACCTCGGTGGTTTTTTTGTCGCCTTCATGGGGCTCGCCGGCCTGCTTTGGGCGGCTGCGACGGCGGCTGACAAAAGCGCTAAGCGTCCGGCACTAATCTTTCACGGCCTCGGCCTGCTCCTCGCATTGGTCGGCGGTTTCGGTATGGCAGCACGACTTGGCATGATGAGCGGATTACCCGGTTGGGTTCACGCCAAAATAGGCCTTTGGGTTGTGCTCGGCGCCTTGCCGATCGTCGCGAAACGCATGCCACAACACAGCGGCAAGTTGTGGTGGGCCATTCCGTTTTTCGGGATTCTTGCAGCCTATCTAGGTGTCTACAAGCCCTTCTAATCCAAGAAGGGGGGCATGCTCGCTTGGTTCTCGCTGCCGTCGCAACGAATGATGCGCAACAGCTTGGTCCGAGCAAAGGGCAGGTGCTTGGCTCGCAAAATCAGAACCGGCTCCATTCCGGCCAGGCAAAGTTGCTTGTGCAAGCGCCGAATAAAGCTTCCGTCCGGTGGGTAGGTGACGCCGAGTTCACGCATGAATTGCGGCGGGTAAGCGAAGTCTCGCAAGTCTTCAATCTCACCCAAATCTGATTGTAAATATTGGTAGGTAGCAGTGATAATGCGTGGGTTTCGTTGCATTACAGCGCGCGTTAGCTCAGGGCGTTCACTGCTTTTACGTATCGCTATTAACCCGAGATCATAATTGCCGGCATAAAGCGCCCAGCTCAAGTTTGCGGGTGCTAGATTGATAATATGCAATGCGGGCATGACGAGCACCAGGGCCGCCAACACGAGGGTGGGGCGCGCCTTTTGTTGTAGCAAGGAAAGCAAGGACTGCTCGGAGCCACCTTTGTAGAGAAGCAGCACCAACAATGCGACCTGCAGCAGATTCCAAGTCCAAACGTTAGGATCGTAGTTTTGCCCGCCGGGCCCAAGAATAAGCACAATGCCCAGATGCATGCCCACGCCCAGGCGCAGGGCAAACTTATCCAACTTGCCAGCCCGCGCCAGCAGCACAGCTAAGCCCATTTCACTGCCGATGACGATGATGCCAGCTAGACCCCGTTGCCATGGACCCGGGTCATTGATGCCAAAAGGCTCAAGGAAGAACGGCATCGTGTGCTCAAAAAATCCTGCATTGAGCTTATGCGCGGCAGCCCAGAAATAGACGCCGACTAAGAGCAGGCGCAGGTGCTGGGCCAGGAACTTATCACCGTTTCGCCCGTCGCAGCGGCGCGCCCAAAACAGCATTATTCCGCAGAGCATAAAGAGCCAGGCCCAGGGCTGCAAACGAAGTTCGTCCATGCCACAAAGTAGCGCTAAAATAACGCTCGCCAGCAAGGGAGCCCAGCGATGCCTCGGGCGAATGAGCAAGGCGACGGCGCAGCCGGCGAGCAGGCCTGATAGCAGCAAGTGCAACCAGCTCGGGGCCGGGAAAATCAATGGGACATAAAGAGGCCGATCGGGCGGCAGCATAAACCAGAGCCGAGGCGTTGTCAGCATCTCGGCGAGCAAAGCCACGCCGAACCAGGCCTGGATGCGTTGTGTAAAGAGGCTAGGGGTCATGATCTCTTCTTTTTCAGCGAAACGGTAAACTCAAAAACAGCGGCAGGTCCGCGCGACTCTTGTCCGCGGATTAGACAAACGAGCGGAGCCTTAACATTCACCCGCTCTCCGCTGTCGGCCGCTTCGGCGACCGCCGCAGCGATCGCTTCACCCGCTTCGCAAATAAACAGGGCATCACCGTCGACACGGCGTAGGAATTCCGCCTTAAAGTCTTTGAAAATGAGCACCACCTCTGGGTCGACTTTACGAATATGATGCAGCGCTAGAAACCCAGCCGCTGTATCAGCACCAGCAGCGAGCACAGCGAAATACATGCTCCCCAAATGGTTCTTGGTACGCCGGCGTAGAGGGATGCGCACAGAAATGCGCGCGTCGTTGATTTCATCAATCCTTGCGCGGACGAAGCCGAGCGAGGGAATTAAAAAGCGGCCTAATAGGCGCAACAAGAGGTTGTCGCCCCTCGGGGCGCCTAGCCAGTCGGCGAATGCATATGCGTGGTTCATCATGGCGCTTTGCGTCGCCCAAAGTGCAGAAAAAGGAAAGGGCGCCGATTGACAGCCCTTCCGGAGATAAACCGCATCATTCGAGCCGAGCAACCTGTCTCGAAGTGTCAGTTACAGTCCGGCGCAAAGCGGCAGACATAATCTGCGATTTCGCCAGGTCCACCGGCATCCTGCCCGGGGCTTTTGAGAGCACAGCACCCCACACCGCAAAGGATGTTGCCATTCGCTTCGCCTGCGTCTTCACCATCATGACCTTCTTCAGGGCCTTCACAGCCTTGACTGCAATAGGCGGTCTGTCCGTCGATTGAGGCCAAACAGTAGAAGTTCGGATCATCGGCACTACAATCATCGGTCTCACCATTTTCCCAATCCGGAACACGGCAACTGTCACCGAGTGTAAGAACATTGATCATGGGAATATCGAGCACCGGCAGAGCAATGTCTGCGATTTGGCCAGCATCTACAATGGGCGGCCCGGAACTCCCCGCGTCTGTGGGCAAAGGACCGAGGTCAGGGAAGCTCATGTTGCCACTGTCTTCGCGGGCGGGACCGTTATCGTGCCGTGGGCCGGCGTCGTAAAGGCTCATGTTCACATCGGCTCGAGCGGAAGCATCCGGCGCCGGCGTAATAACCGCTTCACAGGTACCACCACTACAAATTGATCCGGCAGGACAATCGCCGGGGCCGCTGCAACTATCATCATCGGACGGGCAGCCGCTGACAAATGCCAGCGGACAGATCGAAAGCAGCATGAAAAATACTCTGCGCATAAATCCTCCAATGGACTTGCAGCGCCACCCTACGTGAGCAAAGAAGCGCCAACCACTTGGGTAGTTCTGTTGAAACGAAGCGAAAAAGCAAGCGCAATCCACGAGCAACTAAACGGACTATACCCAAATCCGGGAATTCCGCTCGACCATAGTGATCCCTTTACTTTACTCGTAGCAGTACTTTTGTCGGCGCAAAGCACCGACAAAAAAGTTAACGAGATCACCCCAGGACTGTTTGCACTGGCGGCAAGCCCCGAGACGATGGCCGATCTCGAGTTTGAAACCATACGCCAGGCCATTCGCCAAATCGGGCTGAGCAACACCAAAGCAAAGGCCATCCGCTCGCTTAGCCAGATTATAAGCAACTCTCACCACGGGGTGGTCCCACAGAGTTTCGAGGCTCTCGAGGCCTTGCCTGGGGTGGGGCATAAGACCGCTTCGGTAGTGATGGCACAGGCTTTTAATGTGCCTGCCTTTCCCGTGGATACCCATATTCATCGCTTGGCAGCCCGCTGGGGTCTTAGCGCAGCAAAAAACGTAGTTCAGACGGAGCGAGACTTAAAGGCTTTGTTCCCAAAAGAAGATTGGAACCGTCTGCATCTGCAATTCATCTATTTTGGGCGCGAATATTGTCCGGCGCGCTTTCATGACTTGAGCCATTGCCCGATCTGTTCGTGGGCTG
>JAPKCE010000607.1 GCA_028823075.1 Myxococcota bacterium | reverse complement strand
CCCTTCGCCAGTCGAGCCAGTGCTGCGAGCACGCGTTCCGGCTCTGTATTTTGCAGCGCCGCGAGGCGCCCAAAAGCATCGGTGAGCAGAGCGTCTCCGCAGAGAACTGCCAAGGCCTCACCAAAGACCTTGTGAACAGTCGGCTTACCACGGCGCAACTCGTCGTCGTCCATGCAGGGCAAGTCGTCATGGACGAGCGAATAGGTGTGCAACCATTCCAGCGCCAAGCCCGCCTGAAGACAGTCCTCGGGGTCGGCGCCAAAGCGTTCACCCCAAAGGCAGGTCAGCAGCGGGCGTAAACGTTTTCCGCCGGCGAGCAGGGCGTGGGTCATGGCGCGCTGAAGATCGTTTTCGGCACCGAGTAAGGCCTCGCCGATAGCTTCGCCAACGCGCAGGCGTTGTGCCTCTTCCGGAAAGGTCATCACGACTCGGACATCAGTGCTACAAACTGTTCAAACAGGTAGCGAGAATCATGCGGACCGGGAGCTGACTCGGGATGGTACTGCACTGAAAATGCCTTCAGCCCGATGTAATGAAGGCCGCTGATGGTACCATCGTTTAAGTGGCTGTGAGTCACTTCAAGCGCTGCCGGCAAGTTCTCTTTATGCACCGCAAAACCATGGTTTTGGCTGGTGATTTCAATGCGTCCAGTAGATTCATGGCGAACCGGGTGGTTCGCGCCGCGATGTCCAAACTTCATTTTAAAGCTCTGAGCGCCCTGCGCCAAAGCCATGATCTGATGCCCCAAACAGATGCCAAACATGGGGATCTCACCCATCAGGTCGCGGGCCATCGCCAGGGCATAAGTCACGGCCGCCGGATCGCCTGGGCCGTTGGACAAGAACACCCCTTGCGGTGCCAAAGAGCGAATCTCCTCGGCGCTTGTCGAGGCGGGAACAACGGTCAAGTCGCAACCGGCGTCCACCAACAGGCGTAAGATGTTGCGTTTGATACCGAAATCAACAGCCACCACTTTGAAGGAGCCCGCATGCGTGTTGGCGTCGCTGCCTTCATTCCAAGTGTAACGGGCTTTGGTGGTCACCTGGCAAGCCAGATCAGCGCCGCTCATGCTCGGCTGCTCAGCCAACTGAGCGAGCACCTCGGCGCGGTCATAATCTCCATGAGCCAGGGCGCACATCACATGCCCGCCGTCACGGATTGAGCGAGCAATCTCACGGGTATCAAGGCCTTCAATAGCCACAGTTCCGTGTCGCTTAAGGTAGGCGTCGAGCGTTTCGGTCGCGCTAAAACTGCTGGCAACTGGCGACAAATTGCGCACGATCAAGCCGGCGAGTTGCACCTTGGCGCTCTCGTCATCGCTCGAGTTGCAGCCGTAGTTTCCGATTTCCGGCGCCGTCATAGTGACCATCTGCCGACAATAGGATGGGTCGGTGAGCACCTCTTGATAGCCGGTCATGGAGGTGTTGAAGACGAGTTCGCCGAAACTTACGCCGGTGGCGCCAAAGCCTTCGCCGCTGAATTCACGTCCATCGGCAAGTAGAAGCGTTGCGTGCATAAAGCCCCCTTCGGGGGCCTGCGCTGGCATGCGTCCGCTCCTCGTGCAAGGTGGATTCTAGCGAAGCACCCGCACCGTATCACCAACAATCTCCAACACCTCGGTGCTGCCTCCATAATAGTCGGCCAAACCCACGTCGATTCGATAAACTAGCCCGTTGCAGGCCTCATTGATCCCCGCCGACTGGACGGTATGCGCCACCACCATGCGCCGCGCCGGAACAGCGGCCAAGGCAGCGCTGAGCAGATCACAATCTGCAGCGTCGGGCGCGTCCGAAAAGTGGCGGCTCCAGACTAAAGAGTCCTCGCCGCGAATGCTCGTTGGGGTCTGTGCATTCCCATGCATCCATGCGTGAATCTCGGCATTGACTCGCTCCA
>JAPKCE010000057.1 GCA_028823075.1 Myxococcota bacterium | reverse complement strand
ATCTCGCCGTGCTTGACAGCGCAGGTAGCCAGGAAGTCGATGAAGGTGCCGGGACCCACAACTCCCGGCTTGAATGTCTCGCCAGTGTATGTGACCAGCTCGTCCTTCATGCGGTCGCGGATCTTGCGGCCCTCCTCGATCTGCTCCAGCATCAGCGCTTCGTTGGTGATCTGCAGCACGAACTGTTCAATTTGGCCGCCCATTTATGTGTAACCCAGCACAAGGCCTTGGGTCAGCAGATGCCAACCGTCGACCAGCACAAAGAGCAGCAACTTAAAGGGTAGGGAGATGGTCGTTGGCGACAGCATCTGCATGCCCAGCGCCATCAAGATATTACTCACCACCATGTCGATGACCAAGAAGGGCAGGAAGATAATAAAGCCGATCTGGAAGGCTTCGGTGAGCTCGCTAACCACAAAGGCCGGTATCAAGATCATGTAATCGTCGGGGGTAATACCGGCGCGCTTTCCTTTGGGGCGCATGCGCTTCGCCAGGGTGTAAAACATCTTGCGATCTTTCAGACTGGCGTGGCGCTTTAGGAATTGGCGCATCGGTTCGGAGCCGGCAATGGCTGCCTCTTTGAGCACGCTAAAGTTCTTACTTTGCAGTAAATTTTCGCCGCCTGCTTGGGCGGCTACGGCACTGGCATCCACATACATGCGCTCCATTACCGGGCTCATGGTGTACACGGTGAGGATGATCGCCAAACCGGTGATCACGGTGTTTGGCGGAATCTGCTGAGTGCCGATGGCCTGACGAGCGATGGACAAAACGACGGCCATTTTGACGAAACTAGTGACCATCATCAGCACGAAGGGGATGAGCGCCAAGCCGGCGAGAGCAGTCATTAATATGAGGGGACGGTTGGCGATGGAGTCGTTGCCCATCAAGCTCGAGACATCGAGTTTTTGGGCGATGATCACGGGCGGCGCCATCAAGGCGCTAAAGAAGAAGAACTTCATTCTTCAAGCGCTTCTTGGAAGGCTTTTGGGGAGGTTTTTTGCGATGCTTTAGGGCTTAGGTGAGCCAGGTGAACGATGGCGCCTTCGCTGGTGCCGATGAGCTGGCGCTCGCCTTCGACCTCGATGATATGCACCGAGGCTTTAGCGTTCAGCGCCAGGGACTCCTCCAGGGCTAAGTTCTCCCCGCGGCGCCTGGTCAGGCCGGGAAAACGTTTTAAAAAGTGGCTCAGCATCAACATGCCGCCGACCACCAAGACTAAAACCAACATCATCCACAACAACATCCAGCCGAAAGAGCCGCCGCTCGGCGCCGCAACGACGGGCACCGGGATGGGGTTGTTGGCTAGGATTAGACCGACCACTGACTCACCCGAACTCCGAGCTCACCGTCGATATTGAGCAGCTCGCCGCGGCCGACGAGACGACCGGCTAAGGTGAGGTCGACCTCGGCGCCAACCGGTTTACCCAGGCGAATCACCGAGCCGACCTCGTAGCTCGCCGCATGGGCCAAGCTCAAGCGCAAGCGGCCCAATTCTGCCGCCAAGGTCAGTTCGACATCTTCTGCCAAAGCATCCGACAAATCGGTGGTTAGCTCTGGTGTGTCGCTGGCTTCTTCGTTGATCTCTTCGTTAACTGGCTCGCTCATGACGGCCTCCATGGTATCCAATTCGACGATCTCGAAAGAGCCGTCTTGTTTAATTTCTACATCGCCGCGGCGTCTGGCGCCTGGGGCCGATAGGGCGAAGCGACCGCTTAAAAGCCCTTCGTCACTTACGCTGGCTGCTGCCTCGTCGAGAATGATGACGTCACCGACTTCAATGCTGCGCAATTCTTGGCTGTTCAATGCGGCACGCCCAGCCTCGATGGCCAGATCAAAAGGCAGCGCGTAAAGGGGGCTTTGACGAGACACCCGTCGCGCCGTGATTTGGGATTCGGCACAATGATGAAAGCGTAACTGAATTTGTCCCGCCACCGACTCGCCGCGACCCGCCAGGGTGATGACTGGACCCGCTTCATCGTCATCGATGGGTGGGCTCGCTAGATCGCTCAGCACCGGGAAGGGGAGATCATCGACGGCGGCGCGCAATGAACTCATCCAGTCGAGAATGCGGTATTCGTAAATGCCGAGTTCTACCGAGGTTAAAGCGCGCGCAGATCGCGCTTGATCTTGGGCTTGCCCGAGCACTTCATCAACGGCCGCCAGCGCCAGCGGGCCGGCGATGCGTACCGAAACGTCGAGGCCATCGCCGCGCCAGCGAAAGCCCACGCTTTTATCGAGCGGCAAGGTCCAATCGCCGGTGATGCCGAGCATGGCGGGAAGATCGCTGCAGCCTGGAGGGTGGGGCAGCAAGGCTCTTTGTTCGTGCAGCAATCCCGGGAGCCGCTGGCGCAGGGTGCCGGCGAGCTTGGCTTGTTCGCTGCTCAGGCGGGGCAACTTACCCCAGTCAAAGCCCTGTTCCATGGGCGTTCGCCCTCCCTTGCCGCGTAAGCTCTACGGGCTCTGCGGCACGCTAATGCTGTGGGGGCAGATGGTAAAGGGCCGAGGTTATCGCTTTGCTTTGGGGGCGGCGCGGAGCTTTCGGTTTGGGACGCGCTGCGCGGGGGCTTGCATTAGGTCTCGTCGAGCGAAAGTTCGTCGAGATCCAGGTTCTTATGGCGAAAAACGGCCGCTAATTCAGTGTGGTGTGCTGCCAGCATTCGGCCGCCTTCTTCGTTGTCGCCGCCGATGGAAATGCTGACCTTTCCGTCTTTTGCCTGAATGCGTAGGCGCACCCCGGCGAGCATGCTGCCGCCGAGCTCGATCTCGAATTGTGCGTCGCCATTTTTTCCTAAGCCGACAAATATTTTCCTCGCTAAGGCTTCGATCAAGGCCTGAGGAATGCGCGGCCCCCCTGCCGTTCCCGGCTTGCCCTCGGTGCGCCCGGTCATGCCGCCGACGCCTTCGATAGCAGCGGCTGTGGCTCCGGCGACGCTGCGCTGGGCGCGTAAGCCTCGGCTCTGGGTCTGGCGTCCATCTTGGGTCTCTCGACCGCGCTCGCTGCGTTGCGTACCTTCTTGGACCTGACTCTGTTTGCTGCCGCGGTCCACGCCTTGGCGGCGGGTCTCAGAGCTCACCTTTTGGCGTTCCTGGCTCTGTCCCGCTCGTCCTTCGAGTTGGCTCTGTCCCATCTCGGATTCGCCGCGGCGCTCGCTGGCCGTAGCGCTCGCTGCTCGGTGGGCATTGGCTAGCCCCCGAGCCTGAGCACCTTTTTGTCCGCCTTGTTGTCTGGCGACGTCGAGTACGGAACGGGCTTCGTCTTTTTTTGCTTGCTTCAGGGGTTGGCGCTGAACCTGTTTACCTTGTTGTTTTTGAGTTTTTTGACCTTGTTGACTTTGCTGTTGCTGGGCCGCCTATTGACCCTCGCTCGCTTGCTTGCTGGTGTTCGAGCTTTTCATTGCCGATTGAAAACGCTGGCGCGTCTCGGTACGCGTTTTTGTATCTTGAGCTTTATCCTGACGCGTTTTTTCTTGGCGTTTGGCGTCGCTGCGCGCTCGGTCGTTGCGGATCTCAGACATCTTTAAAAAGCTCCTCTCAAGCGATTATCGGCTGATTCGGCTTAAGGGATGCTAATCGTGAAGGTTTGGCGATTTCCCGCTCCGCCAAAAAGTCCGCTTAGGCCGCCTTCGTCGGTGAAGCGAAGATCCCATGAATAGAACTGCCCATGGCTCAAGGCCTCTTCGTCATTAGCCGGGTCCGGCGGCGCAGCGAAGGCGCTCTCGGCGGCGATCCACATGATCGGTCTCAGGCCATGGGTGTTGTGCCACGATAGTGCAACGACGCCGTGTTCGGTGCTGCCGGCCGATAAATGTTGACCGGCGCCGTTGACGCTCAAACCCGCCGGTAAGACCAAGGCTGAAAAGCTGTCGGAGCTAGGGTCGGCGTCGGCACTAACCATCCAACCATCTGAATCGCCGTCGAGGACAATATAGCTCGAATTTCCTGCTCGGCTAGCGATGCTGCAGCCGCTTCCCAAGGTGAGCGATTGTCCGGTTCCGGTTGGGGCGGTGGTCCAGGAAGGGGTGAACCCACCGGGGTCGAGGCGTGCTCCGAGCGGATCAACGTTGCCGCCCGAAGTCGGGATAATACGGTAGTCGTCGCTGCTTCCGAGTCGTGCGACTTGGAAATCCTCGTCGACGGTTGATAGGTTGCTGTTGGCGATGTTCAGGGTGGTCCATTCAGTTACCATCCCTATTGGCTCGCTCAACAGGTACGTCGTCAGCCGGTTTACGCTAATTTGAGCCGAGCTTCTGCACCAAAGCAGAGCGCGCCCGCTGCCACTACCCAGCGTGCTTAGGCGAACGCTCGAACAGGCAGGAAAACTGGGAATACCGATCACCGTTCCGAGATTATCCCAGGTAATGTTGGCGCCGTCGTAATCACCGATGAGATGCGTGCCGCTCGCCGTGACGCGCAGCCATTCGCCGCTGGGCAGCATCATCACGTCATCGTTTTCGCTCCAGGTCACCGGGCCTTCGCCCCCGATTCGGCTTTCGGATAGGTCGGTCCAGACATTGCGTTCGAGATCCAAAATATTGAGGTTGGGGTTGTTGCCGCGACCAAACCAGAACAGTTCCTTACCGCCGCGTTTAGCTGACCCATCGCCGTCGCTGACCCCGCTGCTCGGTGGCCGCCAGAAGGGGAAGTTGGCGGCTGCCGAGCCGCCACTGGCGATACCAAGCGCAAGTCCGCCGTTGTTCCAGATCGCTACTCCAGCGTTGTTGTAGACCTCAAATTCGACGCTCGAACTGAAGGCGATCTGATTGGTGTTCGCATCGAGACTGTCGTTGTAAACCCCGCTCATGGCCGGCCATAAGTTCTCCAGGGTCGGACTTGCGTCGTTGCTTCCCTCTATCTGCTGGTTTCCCGCTAAAATCGGCGCTGCGTTCGGCTTGGAAAAGCTGGTTGTTCCGCTGGCGCTGCGAATGCGGCTACAGAAACTCTCGCGCAGTTGCCAATCGCAGTTTTGGCCAAGGCTTACGGTACTGGTTTCGGTGATCGTAAAGTTTGCGGCCTCGGGGCTGGAGTCGGCTTGCTCGTTTTGGCTACCGCAATCAAAGCTGCCGACGACCAGCATGGAGCCGCCGTTGGTTGCGCTGCGAAAGTCGCTCATTACCGGTTGGTAATTGGCGCGCCCGGAGAGGGCGTTGGCGGAAGTGTTGCTAAAGCTTGGCACGGGGGCCCAGGTCCCGTCGACGGTATCGCCGCGCAGTGTAAAGCTAGCGCCTACAATTTGCAGGTTGCCCACCGCATCTTGGGCGCGAAGCGTCACCGTATACTCGGTTTGGTTTTCCCAAGTGAAGCCGGCTGGGCTGAGCGTCCAGGTCTGGTTGTTGACTGTAACGTACTGCCCTTGCGGCGGGAAGCCAGCCGGGAGCGGGTTGATAGCGACGTTGATGCGAGCCGCATCGGTAGCCCCCGAAGCGCCGCTGATCACCGTGTCGGCTGCTCCTAGGCAGCCAAAGCTCTGGGCTTGCCCAAAGCTGTTTGCATTGCTCGGCGACGTGAGGGTGGCGTTGGCGTTCGGAGGCGAACGATCGACCACCAAGACGATGGCGCTACCCGCGACAAAGCCGCCTGCGTCGCTGGTATCATCGGCGCTCGGTGTCAGGGTGATCTCGGCGCCGTCCACTGAAGCATCGGGCACATGGTATTGGACTGTGGTTGAGAAATTAACGACCCCGTTTCCGGCCGCATCCGCGGGGGCGTCGCCTGCCGAAACAGCAAGCCAGAGGGTGGCGAACCCCGAGATTTCGTCAGTAGCGCTAAGCTCCAAGCTGACATCCTCGGCGGCGGCGACAGCGAAGCGGTTGCCCCCTAGATCGCGATCGGCGGCCAGCGTCGCAGCCACAATAATCGCAGTCGGCGAGACGTCGTCGATGACGTTAAGCGTGGTCGTTGCATCGAGTGTTGAGCTGTTGCCCGCGAGGTCTTGCGCAGTCACCCGGACTTCGACTTGAGCGCCGTGCAACAAACTGCTGTCGACGGTCAAAAATGAATTTTCGTTGGTGTTCGTTGGCGCTCCCGCAGGCGTTCGGGTGGTCGGATTAAAACTGCCCTGGGCGTTATTCGTCAACGCAAAGCTTAGGCTGGCAATCCCGGAAGATTGATCGCTAGCGTCGGCGCTTAGCGAGATGCCGGTGCTCAAGTTAACATCGCTTGCCGGGTTGTCCCAGGCAACGGTCGGCAGGGTTTGGTCGCGCAAAGTCACGCTGATTGAATCGCTGCCGTCGGCGCTGTCGGCCGAGTCGTCGCTGGCAGTCAGCGTCACGCTGAGCGAGCCGAGGGTTCGGCAATTCGCCGGGATGGTCCAACTGCGTTGAACGATCTGTTCACTGGTTTCGCCGTTGAAAACCAGCGGGTGAACGGCAGCGATACTGCCGCAGGGTACGCTGAAACTAGCAGAGATTAGGCCACTGCTGCGGTCGCGCAGCGTTGCGGTCAGGGTCACCGAGGTGCCCACATCGATGGTCATGCTCGAACTCGCCAAAGCTGTTTCAGGAGCTACAGTATCATTCAGGGTCAGAACCCGCGTTACGGTCACTGCGCTGTTTCCAGCAACATCTTGTCCCCCCGCGCTGAGGGTGATGTTGCCCGGGGGACAGTTTTCAACACCGCTGAGAACAAAGCTCTGGTCGCTGCTCGAGGGCGCTCCATTGATGCTCTGGCTGCCGGCGTTGTCGATGCTGCCGCAGGTGCTGCTCAGCGTTACGCTCGCGGCGCCGCTGCCGGCGTCGCTGATGCGCAGGTCTATATTGAGACTTTGCCCCGTATTGATGCTCGAAGGTGGGTTGAGAAAGCTGACCGTCGGCGGCTCCGCGTCGACGATATTCAAGTTCAAGCTGGCGCTGGTGACAGGGTTGCCAGCGACATCCCGCACGCTGATGCTGATGTTCTGAGAGCCGACGGTGCTGCAGTCCTCTGGGATCTGCCAATCGCTAAAGAAGTTCATCGGCTGGCGCGGCGCGTCGTTGATTACGACGGGCGCAGCGGAGCCACAAGGAACGCTAAAATCAATGCGAGCCAGTCCTGAGCTTTCGTCGTGAGCGCTAGCGGTAATTCTCAGCGTCGTTCCGGTGTTGACCTGAACCGGCGCCAGGTTGGTGATGGCGACGTTAATTGGCGAGTCGACATCGTTGATGGCGCGGGTCGGCTGGTTGCCGAGTTGAGTGCTGTTGTTGGCGCCGGCGTTGTCGATGGCGGTCAGGGTAAAGGTGACCAGATCACCGTGTAACGCGCTGATGCCGATCGGCAGGCTGAAGGTATGGGTACATTGCTCAACGTTGCTGTTGCAGTTGTGATTAAAGGTTTGATCGATTCCGGCACCCTGGGCGCGCAAACGAAGCGTTGCGATTCCGCTGGCGTTGTCTCTGGCGCGCACCCGAATCGAACTGTTCTCACCGGTATCAAGTTCGTCAGGAAGCGAGACAAAAATCAAGTTTGTCGGACCGCTTTGGTCCACGACGTTAAGTCGTAAATTACCGGTTGTTGTAAACTGGGTAAGATTGCCTTCGCCGTCCGTGGCTGAAAACACGATGGTGTATTGCCCCTCTTCGGCACTGTCTGGAACGCTCACCATAAAGGTCTGACTTTGCGTGCTGAGGCGCTGCCCTGCCAGGTAACTAACCGTTTGACTGCGGGGCGTTTGGTCGTCGGTGTTGAAGCCGTCGATGGTCACCGTGTAGCCGGTTGAGGCGACCACGCCACTGATGTCTCGGGCTTGAATTCGCAGCGTCGCGTTACTGCCGGTTGGGCCATCGCTGACCTCGGTGACTGTGATGATGGGGCCCGCCTCGTCGCGCAGGTTCGCAGCCGCGGTGATCACCCGTTGGTTGCCGGCTGCGGCGCGGTCGGTGAGCGTCACGCTGGCGATCAATTCGACGCCCGCACCAAGGTTTCCCGGATTCTCGGTGACGGTGCCGAGAAAGACCATCGAGTTTTGGTTGCTGACGCTCTGGCTGGTCCAGGTGACATGCTCCAAGTTGGCCACGGCGATGCGAGCAATACCCACCGAATTGATGTCACTGGCCGTGACCTCCAAACGTACCGGGCCTCCCGGGACGAGGATGTTCGGGTTGAACACGGCGCTGCCGATCGGGGGGACATTATCGACGAGATTAAAGCTGACTCGGTTGCCCGTGGTTACGTTTCCCGAATCGTCGACGATGCTCGGAAGCGCCGATATCACCGCCTCTTTTGCAGTGGTCGGGATGGCGATGCTCACCCCAACGTTGCTCGCCGAGGCACTGTTCGCGGGCAAGTTTGTGCTTACGGCCTGATTCGACACCGTGCTCTGTCCAACCTGTAGCTCCACGAGTCCAACCGAAGCGACATAGCGAGCCGTATCGTTACCGCTGATGGTGACATTCGCCACCCGCCCGTTGCTCAAGTTGATCGAGCCGCCGCCGGCTACCTGGGTGAGGTTCGGGGTTTGGGTGTCGCGGGGCAAGAAGGGCACGCTTAGCGAGCTGGGGTTGGGCGGCGAGGCGTCGTCCCACAAGGTGACCCGAGCGCTCCAGTTGGCGGTGGCTCGGCGGTCGTTTGGGTTAGGCAGTTGCAAGACGGTGGGGCTCGCATAGGCGCTAAGTTGCGTAGCCGAGGGGTCCAGTATTTCGACGTCGCCCTCGCTCGCCACGCTTCCCGTTTGGTCTTCGATACGCAGCTGCAAACGAGCGATTTTACCAAAAGTATCCGAGGCGGTTACGGCCAGGCGCAAGGTGCCCGAGAGGTCGGGGGTTACTGCCTGCCCGGCGGCGTTGAGCACGGCGATAACGCCGATGTTCGGGGAGATATCGTCGTTGATCTGCAAAGGGAAATCGATGGCAAGCCCGGTGTTGTGGTCGCTTCCGGCGCCCACATCGTCGAAGGCGCCGGCGCGGAGATTAAAGGCTTGTCCGTCAATGCCCATCGGCGCTTGCAGGCTAAAGGTCTGCTGGCCTTGCGTTTCAAGGCCAGGACAGCGGTCGTTATCGGTGGGCGGAGCAGGGTCGTCGCCATCGACCTGCGCCCAGACTTGACGCAGGTTGCTGTGCTCGTCGGCAGCCTGCACTGTGACTTCTAAGTTGGCGCCCGGATGCACGCCATCGTCGGGATTGAGCGCCACTGCCGTCTGGTTGTCGATGAGCCAGCGCACGCGCGTGATGCTCGCCGTCGGCGGCGTTGAA
>JAPKCE010000606.1 GCA_028823075.1 Myxococcota bacterium | reverse complement strand
GCAAAGCCCCGCTCGACAAGGTGGGTAAATTGGCATTCGCAGACGCCGCCACCTATCGCAAAAGTGCACCTAAGATGCTCGTTGATAAGCGTATGCGCCAACTCGAGTTGCGTCAGATCTTACATCGCTTTCAAGTGGGTAAAAAGCGTCTGGACCGCTTAGAAAAGCAGAACCGTATGCAGTTTGTTGAGGTCGAAGACCTCTATGAAAGCATCGTCGAAGCCGAGCGCGCCGTTGGCATCGCCAAAACCCGCCTGATCGAAGCCAACCTGCGCTTGGTCGTGAGCATTGCTAAGAAGTATATGAACCGAGGCTTACAGTTCCTCGACCTCATCCAAGAGGGCAATATCGGGCTGATGAAGGGTGTCGATAAGTTCGAATATCGTCGCGGCTTTAAGTTCAGCACCTACGCCACTTGGTGGATCCGCCAGGCCATCACCCGAGCGATCGCCGATCAGGCGCGCACGATTCGCGTTCCAGTGCATATGATCGAGACCATCAACAAACTGGCGCGTGTACGCCGCACTTTGTTTCAAGAGTTTGGTCGCGAGCCGACGCCGGAAGAGATCGCTGAAAAAATGGAACTGCCGGTGGAGCGCGTGCTCAAAGTACTCAAAATCACCAAAGAACCCATCTCCTTGGAAACGCCAATCGGCGAAGAAGAAGATTCGCAACTCGGTGATTTCATCGAGGATCGTAATGCCATTCATCCTGACGCAGCGGCGATGAGCCACGACCTCGGAGCATCGGTTCGGCGGGTACTCGCTACACTGACCCCTCGTGAGGAGAAGGTCCTGCGAATGCGCTTTGGTATCGGCGAAAAGTCGGACCATACGCTCGAAGAAGTCGGTCAGGATTTCCACGTGACGCGCGAGCGTATTCGCCAGATCGAAGCGAAGGCCTTGCGCAAGTTGCGCCACGCAACGCGCTCGAAGGTGATCAGTCCCTACGTCGATCCCGACATGCAGAACCCCAACGACTGGGGTCCTTCGACCCCCTAAAGCCGATGATATCGCTGTAGCAGAGGCGGCTCTCTTCTCCCGCTGTGCGTCCGCACAGCTTCGGACAAGACCTGCCACCGCTCTAGCTCCGAGCAACTCCAGCCGTCGGTCAGTGCCCGCTGTCCAAAGCCCCAGCGTCCTGCGGCGGGGGAGACCTCAGTATAGACACGTTCTAATCTGCCCAAAGACCGCATGCACTAGCTTAGTCCAGCCGTTCATCCCAGGCGATGAAGCGCAGGATATAAGGACTGCTCTGCTCGGGCATGGGCCCCAAGCGCCCGCTCATACCGGAGCCGCGAGCGTTGAAGGCTAGTGGATAAAGGCGGCCCTTGTCGTCGCTTAGAATCGGGCGGCAGGTTTCGAGCATCGGGGGCATGAGCAGTTCGACGTGGATCTGTGGGTTGTTGATTTCAATAAGCGCCGGGTCGCAGCGTGTCTCTTGACCATCAACTCGCAGCAGGTAGGCGCAAAGGGGCTCGGCTGGGCCGGCATCAGCAATAAGTTCGTCAGGCACCTCGCTGCCTTGCAAAGCAAAGAACAAGCCGATCGCGAGCCCGCCAATAATCAGCCCGACGACGAGCAGTTGAACAAGCGAAAAGCGCCGCGCTTTACGCGGTCTGACCGTCCATCGTTTGATCCGTTTCCTCACTTCTTAGGCAGCACTTGATACCCACAACGCAGCATGGTCTCGGGCATGTAAGGGTTACGGAGTTGCCCCGCAGGCTGAACCCAGTCGGCAGGAACCATAGGGCAATGCATGATCACGCTGCCCTTTTGCAGCGCTTTGTCGCTTTTCCACAGCCCAACAACCTCGGCGCTGATTTTAGCAAAACGCTGACGCTGCGTTTTGAGTTCAGCAGGGAACTCTTTAACTTGGTTGGCGATCGCTTGAG
>JAPKCE010000605.1 GCA_028823075.1 Myxococcota bacterium | reverse complement strand
CCTCAGACGCACTCGCTGCAGGTGCGTCGTCCAAGTCGAACTCTTGGCCGAGTGCCAATAACTGCCGTTTCACGAAGGGCGCGCGCGTGAATTGCGCCAAAGCTTTATCCAGCGCCTCTTTCGCCAGCAGCTTCTCTCCAAGCACACTGTAGGAGCGGATCAACCGTTTCCAGCCCTCAAAATTAGCGGGGTCACCTTCAAGCTTGGCAGCGAGGCCCGCAACCATGCCTCGAATCATTTCCTGGCGTTCCGTCGGCAGCATTTTTTGAGCCGCCGTTACGTCTTCGGCTGTTGGTCCTCCCGGACGCTGTATCGAACTTTCCCCAGGAGCACTTTCCTTAGATGCACTTTCGGGCGGACCCGACGGCGGTAGGAGTTTTGGCAATGCCGCAACATCAAGGCCGAGCTTTTCCGACGCTTCCGTCAAGCGCTGTTGTAGAACTCCGGCCCAAGTCGCGTCCACCGGCGTTTCCGCCATCAACGCCAGCCAACCGTCATAAGCCTTGCGATGCTCGCCACCTTGCCAATCGGCCAGGGCTAAGTAGAAACGCGCCGTCGGTTCCTTGAAATTCTTCGCCAATGCTTCGCGGAACGCCGCCTGGCTCTTCGGTGTGACAGACCCTTGCGCAGCCAAAGAAATTGCCTCCCCATAGGACGCAAAGGTTCCAGAATCAGCACCATTCAAAGCGATCAACTGCTCGAAGGCGGGGACCGCTTCGGCAAAATTACCCATCGTCATGTAAGTACGCGCCAGAAGCTGCCAGCCTTGGACGCTATCAGCGTCTTCGTTCAAACGTTTCTTCAAACGGTCTGCCAGATCCGACAGATTCATCTGTTGCCCACGGGTGCCGGCGGTTCTTTGTTTTCGCTCGTCCTCACGCTCCGCATAGGGCCGGGATGGTTGATTGGGTGAACCGGTGTATATATACCCCGTCACCGCGCTTCCCACCAAGAGCACCGCCAACAAAACAGCTGCGGCAGGGTGCCGTTCTTCCCCAGGGCCACCGTCACCCTTCCGAGCCGCGTCGGCGGCAAGGATGCGGCGGCTAATTTCAGCCTTCGCAGCTTCCGCTTCCACGTATAACAAACGGCCTTCGCGATGCTCCCGATCTAACTCGGTGAGTTGATCGCGAAACACTTCGATATCGAAATCGACTTCCTCACGCGCGTCGCTGCGTCCGCTAACCAAGGGCCACGCAACGCCCACGGCAACCGCAATTAAAAGAACGACTACTACAATCCAAAAAATCATTTGAACTGCCTATCGTCATCGCCCTTAAAGCCAAGCAGCGCTTCAATCCGCTGTTGCTCATCCTCACTAAGCGCCGCCGTAGTTGTCACCGGCGCGATGCGGCGGCCGCGGAAATAAATAAATAGGCCAAGCGCACCCATGACAAATATGATGATCGGCCCATACCAAAGCAGGTAGGTTGATGCCTTCACAGGCGGCCTCAGCAAAACAAAATCGCCATACCGCTTCACCAAATAATCCATCACCTGGTCGTTGCTTTCACCTTGGGTTAGGCGTTCGCGCACCAACACGCGCAGGTCGCGGGCGAGATCAGCATTGGAATCGTCGATCGATTGGTTTTGACAGACAAGACAGCGGATATCCTTGGAAAGTTCCCGCGCCCGGGCCTCCAAGGCCGGGTCTTTCAACACTTCGTCCGGTTGCACCGCGTGTGCCGCAACCGCAAACATGAACAGAGCGCATAGATTAGCCAGAATTCGAACGCTCATCCACGAAGCTCCTTCAGCAGGGGCGCAATAACTTCCATATAGGTTTCTGGGAACAGTGGCCCGACATGCTTGTAGCGAATGCGCCCCTCGCGGTCGATCACATATGTCTCCGGGACGCCATAAACACCCCACTCGATACCAGCCTTATTATCAAAATCATGACCGA
>JAPKCE010000604.1 GCA_028823075.1 Myxococcota bacterium | reverse complement strand
ACCTTGTCGGCACCCATATGCATCTTCTCGGAAAAAGCATTCGCTTGTCGATTCAGCGTCAAGGCGGCGGCGAAACCTGTCTTGAAGAGGTTCAGAAATGGGATTTTAACTGGCAGGAGGGCGTCAAACTGGCGCAACCGGTGCGCTTTGAGCCGGGCGACCAATTGAGTCTTGACTGCGTTTGGGACAATACACCTGAAAACCAGCCGGTGGTTGACGGTCAACGGCTACCGCCTCGTGATGTTATCTGGGGCGAGGGGACCAGGGACGAGATGTGTCTTGGTCTGCTCTACGTCTCGCCTGCCGATTAACTCAGTTGAGGTGCAGTGCGTCCATGGCGATCATGACCTCGCCGACTTTATCATCTCGGCCTAGACCCATCCATTGCCGAATGGCGACCTCGTAGGCCTGCTTAGCACGTTTGGGTTGTTTCTCTTGTAGCGCCATCACCGCAGCAATTTCCAGCGGATTGGCGACGTCTACGCTGAGCACCCCGGTTTCTTCGAGTAACCCGCGCGCCTCTTTAAGAGCCTCGTCCCAAGTCAACCATTCTTGCGCCGAAGCATAACAGGGCAGCAAGCAGGCCAGCGCACAGCCGAGCATGTTGTTGAGTTCGCGTTTGCGGCAACGTGCAACGCCGCTTTCAAGGATCTGCCGCGCAGCACCAAAGTCACCCATGTCCAGATGCGCCAGTGCCAAGCTCATCATCGGTCCGAGGTCCTGTGCTGAGCCGATGCTTTGGTGCAGGTCTATGGCTTGGCGAAATGCTTTTTCTGCTTGTTGAAAGTTTCCTGCAAGCCTTGCTTGGTTGCCTAAGGCGTTAATGCAGTTCGCGGCGCCGAGTCTGTTACCCGCTTCTTCGTGGTGTTTCGCTGCGGTTACAAAATGCTCGCTCGCTCCCTTAAAGTCCCGTTGTTGTTCACGCAACAAGCCACAATAGAAATGCGAGTTGCCTAAGAAAATAGGAACCGCCAAAGTTTCCGCTCTTTTCAGAGCTTCTTGCGCATGCGCTCGGCCTCGGTCCCACCAGCCAACGAACCTGGATAAGTTTGCAAGGTGAAGATGGGTCAGAATCAGCAGTTCATCCGCGCCCGCTTTATTTAGGTGCAGCAGCGCTTCTTCAAACATTTCCCAAGCGCCATGGGTTTGGCCAGAGCGTTGGGTGTGCCCACCCAGCACCCGAAGCGCCGCCCCGATGAGAAAAGGCGACTCGATTTTACGCGCGTGTGCCAGAGCGGTATCGGCGAGTTTAGTGCTCTCTTCGCTGTTGCCCATGATCCCTTCGATCTCACTGCGCAGAACTTGGGCGCGCAGGCGACCTTTGTGCGACACAGCGAGCCCAGCGCGGATCGCCGCCTTTTGATACACATCGAGTAGCGCCAAAACTTGCCTCAGGTCGCCCGAGGCTTTGCGCTCGCTCGCCGCGAGCAACAGCGGCACCAACGCCTCTTCATGGGCGCGCCCAGCGATGAGGTGTCGAGCACGCCTCTCAGCGAGCCCTCGAATGGCCAGCCTTTCTTTGAGCATGGCTGCACAGGCGATGTGGTGATGCTCGAAGCGTCCCCCTTCGCGAGCACGTCTAAGCAAGCTTTCGCGCAGCATCCCGTGGGCATGTCGAAAGCGCCCAGAGGTTTCGGCTGGAAGCGCCAGTCGCCGACGCAATAGGCCTTCAACAACCAGCGAACTGAGCTGAGAACCTTCGATAATACAGACCTGGTCCCATTCGATCTGGTCGATCTCCATCCCTAAAACAGCGGCGATCTCCAAGGCGCGTTCAGCACCGTCCGGAAGCTCGCTGAGGAGGGCGTCGATTCGTTCCATCCACATCTGATGGATGCTGCTTGGTATGGCGGCCGAGGCTCCCTTGCGGAGGCTAAACCCAGCCTTGACCACCTCGAGTACGTCGCGC
>JAPKCE010000603.1 GCA_028823075.1 Myxococcota bacterium | reverse complement strand
CTATCGAGAATACCTGGAAGAGATCGCCCTTCGAGTCGGTCATAAAGTCCGCACGCCCAAGGGTTACGCTAAGATCATCGATGTTAATGTTATGGCTCGACGTGTGCGTATCTCGACTTTAGCAAAACGAGAGGCTGCAAATTTCGAGGCTGATCAGGTCGAACGAGTCAAAGGATCTATTCCGGAAAACGATGAAAAAAGCGGCTTCTTTTATGGGCCTCAAGGCAAACCTGAGCGGAGCGCTCGCATAAGCGTCGAGACTCGCCGCGAGCCGGCTCAGTCTCGGGTGGAGCGCAAGCCCTCGCCGAGTAGCGATGGTGAACAAAACAAGCCCAAGCGTTCCAGTCGCGGCGGTCGTGGCAAAGGAAGAAGCCAACCGCCCTCAGAAGCGAGCAGCGGCGACACCAGCAGCGCGAACAACGACAGCAACGACGGTAGCGAGAATAAAACCAAACGGCGAAGAAGACGTCGTTCTCGGGGCCCAAAAAAGAATGACTAGACCCACGGTCATTACCGCCGCCCTACCCTACGCTAACGGTAAATTGCATATCGGACATTTGGTCGAATATGTGCAGGCTGACATCGCTGTGCGGGCTCGGCGTCAGCTCGGTGACCAGGTTCATTTTCATTGCGCTGCGGATTCTCATGGTACGCCAATTCAGATGAACGCCAAGAAGCGCGGCATTAGCCCGGAAGCGCTCGTTGACGAGGCTCGCCAAGGCTTTATCGAGGACTTTGCAACCTTCAACGTCGAGTTCGATATTTTCCACACGACGCATAGTGAAGAAAATCAGCAGATTGCTTCTCAAATTTACGAGTCTTTAAAAGAGCGCGGTGAAATTCTAAGGGAAGACCGCGAACAGCTCTTCTGTGAAACCGACAACTGCTTTTTACCCGATCGTTTCATTAAGGGCATCTGTCCGAAATGCGCCGCGAAAGAGCAGTATGGTGATGGCTGTGAGCAATGCGGAGCTACTTATAATACGACTGAATTGGTCGACCCTGCCTGCGCTATCTGCGGCGGCCCCCCAGTAATCCGGAGCTCCGAGAGCCTTTTGTTCAACCTGCCGCTCTACACCGAGGCGCTGCAGAAATGGACACAAGGCGCCTTGCGTACCTCGGTTAAAAACTGGGTCGATGGTTGGTTTAAAAGCGGCTTGAAGCCCTGGGATATCAGCCGAGAAGGTCCCTACTTCGGCTTTCCAATCCCTGGTGAAGAGAACAAATTCTTCTACGTTTGGCTCGATGCTCCGGTGGGTTATATCGCCACCGCTAGGCGCTGGGCCAGCGATCAAGGCTGGGACGATCCTGATTTTCTTTGGCGCGGTGACAACGCCGAGAGAATCCACGTTATCGGCAAAGACATTGTGTACTTTCACAGCTTGTTTTGGCCGGCGATGTTAATGGGCTCTGGCTGGGGCTTGCCCGATAAAATTCAGGTTCATGGCATGCTGCAAGTTAACGGCGCCAAGATGTCAAAGAGTCGTGGCACCTTCATTGGCGCGCGCTCGTGGGCCGAGCACCTCCCCCCCGAATACCTACGCTTTTATTACGCCCGGCGACTCAACGACGGAATCGAGGATCTAAGCCTCGATTTCGATGACTTCGTGGGTGCTATCAACGGCGAACTGGTCGGGAAGTTCGTCAACCTTTGTAGTCGGACCATCGGCTTTGTCGGCAAGCGCTTTGCGGGCGAACTGGCCGAGCGCGACGAAGTTGCAGGCGATATGGTGGAGAAGCTTCGGGCTCGGAGCGCCGAGGCAATGCAGCTTTTCGCCGACTTTAAGCATGCTCAGGCTATGCGCCTGCTCATTCAATCGGCCGACGAAGCCAACACCTACCTTCAGGACCGAGCCCCCTGGGCACTGTTCAAAGAGAACCCAGCCGAGGCTCAAAAGGTCTGTGCCAGTGC
>JAPKCE010000602.1 GCA_028823075.1 Myxococcota bacterium | reverse complement strand
GGGCCGTCGCCAGTGTTGGTGACGGTGAGTTCAAGCGTTGAGAATTGGCCTAAAGCAGTTGTGGGAAAGGCCAATGTATCTGCGCTCCATTCAAGCGAAACCATTGTTCCATTGCCCGCAAGTGCCAATTCCGCCAAGCCAAACACGGAACCCGACAGGGAGACCGTGTCATTGAAAAGTCCTGTAGCCGTGGGGGAGAATTCCAGGGCGATCGTCGCCGTGTCGCCCGAGGCGATCACAAGGCTCGCCACATCGCTGCCGAATGGCGCATCGAGTCCAGACAGGCTCACCGTCTGTTCGACGCCCACCGTATTGATCACCTCAAACACCACGCTGGTGGTCGAATCAACAGAAGTTGGCGTAAAAGCAAATTCAGGGGTGCTGACCATCATGATGCCGTTGCCAATTTGCGCTTGGGCAATGCTTGGGGTCAGGGCAATAAATAGCAGTGTGCAAAAGGCAGACAAGGAAAAAGTGGCCGCAGCCAGGGCTTCTTTCAAGAGATTCATTTGGTCGTGATTTGGGTTTCAGAAGTTACGGGATAACTCACTCAATAGCAAGTCAGCTATTTTGAATCCAGGCTCACGTGCTTGCTCAGTGACAAATCCTACCTTCTTGGATACAAGGAGGTTCGGATTTGTTTCTCAAGCTTGAAGGTTCAGCTCACCCAAAAAAGATCGACCAGCGCGACATGCGTTTGCATGGCTCCGCCTTCGCCAAAGGCGACGACTGCCTTTTTCCCCTTGATCCGGATGACCTCGCCCGTTTGAGCGCTCGCTTTGAGGCGGACCGTAGAGCCGGTCTTGATGCGGTCGGTGTGTTGGGATTTGCGGGCTTTCTTGTTGTTAGAGCCGTCGCTGTCGCTTGCGGCGCCCGTGCCGCCTTTTCCAGCGCCGCTCGGCTTTGACTTCTTGCGCTCGCCTTTCGTTCGCTCGATCGCCAAGTAGCTGCGGACGCTATCGATTAGTTCGGCATTGGCCTTGCCGGGCTTGAAGCGGGCGATGAACTGCTCGAGCTTGCGGCCCCGTGCGGCGAGGCTGTGGAGCTCACTTAGGTCGGAGGCCAGGGAGAGTGAGCGGTCGGCGACCGATTCTAACAGGGATTCATGCTGGCGGCGTGCCTTTTCGGCGGCGTGCTCGGCGTGCAGATGCTTATCGGAAAGCTTGGCGAGTCGCTGCTTTTCCTTTTGGACGGAACTGATCAGTCCGTCGAGTTCGACCTTGCGCACGTCGAGCTTGCCCTTGGCCCGGGAGATCAGCGCCTTGGGGATGCCGTTCATCGAGGCGACCTCGAAGGTGAAGGAGGAGCCGGGCTGGCCGATGTCCAAGCGATACAGCGGCTCGAGCGTGTCGGTATCGAAGCGCATGCACCCGTTGGCGGCCGATTCTAGCGAGGCTGCGCGCTCCTTGATATTGCCGTAATGCGTGGTGATGACCGCAAAGGCGCCACGGTCGTGCAGGGCCTCGAAGAACACCTCGGCCAGGGCGCCGCCCAGCTCGGGGTCGGAGCCTGTTCCGAATTCGTCTAATAAGAGCAGAGATTTCGGGCCGGCCACCTCGAGGAAGCCGCGCATGCGTTGTAGGCGAGAGCTGTACGTTGACAGCTGGTTTTCGATGCTTTGGTGGTCGCCGATGTCGACGAGCAGCTCCGAGAAGATGCCCGTGCAGCTGTCGCCGTCGGCGGGAACCAGTAGCCCGGACTGCACCATCACCTGCAGCAGCCCGACCATCTTCAATGCGATGGACTTGCCCCCAGCATTGGGTCCGCTGATAACGAGCATGCGCTGGTCGGCGTTGAGCGAGAGGTCCTGCGCGACGGTCTGAACGCCACGCGATGCATTGGCCAGCAGCAGCAGGGGATGGATGGCCGCCGTCCATTCCATGCGCAGTGCTTCGACCAGCCGGGGTCGAGTGG
>JAPKCE010000601.1 GCA_028823075.1 Myxococcota bacterium | reverse complement strand
CCAAGGTTTGGGTTGCGCCGCTAAGAGCGCAATCACTTGGAAGTGCCGCCCTCCCACGGTCGCCTCCGAGCGCGTCCATTGGGTGCCGAGCAAATGCTTGGTTGGGACCGCTCGGCGTCTTGGGTTTGATGACACGTTCTCGTCAGTCATGAACTCACCTTATGATTCGGTAACGACTCAGAGCGTTGGACACTAGGAACGTTCTTCGGGCAAGTCGGAAACCGGGAATACTGAATGACCCTGTTGAGACTGCCCCGATGAATGAACTCTTTTGGTATATTCCTGCTGCCTACCTCTGGGCCTATATGGGCAGCAAGATCCCCTTGGGTGTTGTGATGGCTGTTGCCAATAAGGGACGTTATGACAACGCTCAACCGCGCGCCCAGCAAGACGCTCTGACCGGAAAAGGCGCCCGACTACGCGCTGCGCATTATAATGCCATTGCTGCCTTTCCGCCCTTTGCAGCGGCTACTCTCGTTGCGGCATCTGCGAGTTCGGCAACGCCTTTGATGCATGGATTAGCCATCTCGTGGGTTGTCTTTAGGCTTCTTTATCAATGGGCTTACAGCAGCGATCGGTCATCGCTTCGAACCGTGGTTTGGGCCGGGGCAGTTGGCGCCAACTTAGGTTTGTTTGTCAGCTCCATCCTCTGATCCGAGCGTCGCGAGGAGGTCTGGGTGAATGGTCTTTGGGCGAAGCTTTAAAAGCGGCAGCGCGACTACCCTTAGGTCGAACACCGTTCTTCAGGTGGCTTAGGGTGCGCGCCACACGACACCTTCTTCGTCCAACGGCGTATTGAGCAGCGCAAGCGCCGGGGCATCGCCAGCGAGCTGCGCCAGGAAGAACGTCGTCAGATAGCCCTGAGTCGTCTGGATCCCTTGGCGAACTGGGATGTAAGCAAACGCTTCGCCCTCTCGCCCGCGCGAATGGCGCACGCCCTGCCCACAACCCGCCTCGAACGCCGGAACCAGACCGCAAAGATCGGACACGGACCAATGGCCTGCGTCCGCCAATTCGAGCACCCAGACCGGAGACACCGCCTCGGCAATGTTGTTTCGCAGCAAATCGTTTCCAATCTCGGTGATGCTGTTGTCCTCTTGAGCCAAGACAAAGAGTAAAGGGACCAAGATCTCGCCCATCGCCACACTTGGAAACACAAAGCTAGCCATCGGAGCAGCCAGACCTGCCGCAGCACGAATCCGGCTGTCGACTTGAGCAAGTCGGCCGGTGGTCGCGGAACCAAAACTGTGACCGTATGCACCGATGCGCTGCGGATCGATGCTTAGACCTTCGAGCACAGAACTTAGGTCAAACAACGAGCCATCGAGCGACGCGCTGATCAACAAACGAAGGTCATCGACTCGCTGTTCCAACTGCTCAGCGTCGAGACTTTCGCCTTCATGGTCTTCGGCAAAGGGCATAGGGCCCGCATGATCCGGAGCCACGACAATCATTCCATGACTGGCTAAGCGTTCGGCGAGTGAAAAGGATGAATAGCGACCGCAATTGTAGCAGTGACTGAACATCACCAAGGGGCGATCACCCAACCCTTTAATCGCTGGAGCATCTCGGTTTGCTTGCGTCAAAAGGCTTGGGCAGCCCGGTGTTGCAGCTTGCAACAGTTCAGTGAGCGCCGAGCGCGATTCAGGCAGAGCCTCAAACTCGGCGACCGGTGCACCGAGAGCAACACTTCCCACTCCCGGATACCAAACCTCAACCGTCAAGGAGAGCGCTCGTGCCGGGTCGTCGATCACCAAGGTCGTGTGAGCCGCAACGTACGGACCATTTGCCCATCCACTCGGCGGGCTCACCGGTTCAATATCCTGGGTGCAACCCAGAGCAAGCAAACTGATCACCAAGGCAAATGGATAACCTGCCGGATATTCAAACTGGGTTTGTGCAGCGGACAAGTCAGTC
>JAPKCE010000600.1 GCA_028823075.1 Myxococcota bacterium | reverse complement strand
CAAAGCTGATGTCGAGCTGGCCTTCGTCCGCGTCGCCCGCTGTCACGGGGCTGTACACCACCGAAACCGGGCGAGCCATACCGGCGCCGAGGTTGGACGGGGCACCGTCCCCCACGGCGAAAGACGTTTCACCTTCGGAGATGGTATAGCCGGTAAAGGTCACGAGTTCGGCGCCGCCGTTGCTCAAGGTGACCTCACGGATGCATTCCGAGCCGGCGATAACAACGCCGAAGTCGATTAACTCGGCGGCGACGTTAAGGTCTTCGACATTGCCATTGCCTCCCCCGCAATCGCAACCGGTCAAGGACATGAACGCACAAAGAAAGGCTGTAAACCGGGGTTGAAAACGCATGATTATCTCCAAGCGAAGGGGGGGTAGCGTAGCCTCTCGGGCGCGTCAATCGATGTCCAACCGGCAAATTGCCGCTTGGTTCTCAGACAGGTTGGAGTTTCATCGGTTTGCAGCTAAACCCCGCTTCAGGAGGACTGCGAACCTGTGAAAACCCACTTGCAAGCCCTACTCGCCAGCGCGCTGACTTTGAGCGCTGCGCATTGTGTTGACCCGGCCATCCCTGAGCGCAGCGTCGCGGTTCCCGATAAGAGCACCTCAGCGGACAGCAAGCCCGATGCCAAACCAAAGGTCGGAACCAGCTTAAAATTGGAGCTTTGACTTGCTAAACCTCGCTCTTTTCGTCCTGCTAGCCGCACCTGCAGGTTACGATTCGGCCGACGGTAAAGTTCGTGCTAAAGTACCGATCGCCCGCCCGGTGAAGCGCAGTGGCCCTAAGAAAGAGACCGTGGGTCGCAAAGAGCTGTTGGATGATCGACGAGCGTTGGTCGTTAGTGCTCTTGAACTCGAGCCGGGCGCAAGCGCTCCAGAAGGCACTGACTTTGCAGCTCTGGTTGCTGGCGAACTCAAAGCCTCGAAGACTCTTCGCTTGGTGATGGCAGAAAACTGCGTCGCCTTGGACTGCATGCGCAAAGCTGCAGCAGCGCAGGAGAGCGTTCATCTGATGTTTGCAACCCTTGGCGCTGACGGGCGATTAACCTTGTTGCTTAACGAGCTTCCCGGGCGCGGTTTGTTGCGTAAACGCGTGAGCGCACCGCTCGAGGCTAAGGACCAATTCGACGCCGGGACAATAGTTGCTCTGCGCTCGATTCTTGGTCTGGGGAGTCCTCAAGAGGGTCTCTTCGAGCCCGACCCTAAGGTGGTTCAAAAGCCCTTCGTCAGCGAGGATTTAGCGGCTGCCGATGCGCGCCAAAAACGAATCGAAGCGGGTACTTACACGGTCTATGCGGGTGCCGGTTTATTCGGACTCGGCTTGAGCTTGGGCATGATGGCGACGATCAATGCCTCACAATGGCGCTCCATGAGCTTTCGAAATGGCGATGGAGCCTACCGCGAGCAGATTCGCGGCGTCGCCAGCGGGCGCGCCCTGGCGTCGGACTTGCTCCTCGTGGGCGGGCTACTGGCTGGTGGTGGCGGGTATTATTGGCAACGGCGAGCGGTTGCTGGACCCGGTGGAGCGATGACCGCAGGTTGGGGCCAGGACACTTGGCAGGAACCGGAACCGCAAACTGAGCCTGCGCTCGAACCGACAACCGACTCGGATGAGGACAAATCACGATGAGGTTACTGACGGTCACACTTTTCATGACGGCTTGTAGCCCCTTGCTCAACCTTGACCCGGCTGACGAGAGTAACCTGACCAACGTGTGCGAGCCGGGCGCTGAAGACCGCGGTGCCGCCGACTGCGCCTTAGGTTTTTGGTGCAACCCCGAGACCTCCCTTTGTGAAAAAGGTGACATCTACCTACCGGTTTATAAGACCATGCCGCCGAGTTACGCCGGGACCTGTCTGGAAAGCGACACCAGCCAATGTTTCGACGGGCGCGGCAGTTGCACCATCAAGCATCGCGAA
>JAPKCE010000599.1 GCA_028823075.1 Myxococcota bacterium | reverse complement strand
TGCTATTGAAGAGAACTGTCTGGCTGTCGAGGGGGTGCAACTTCCTCTTTCAGCCCAAGCCACCGGATTCGCTAAGTTCGAAGTAGTCAACCCTCAGGTAAGTGCGATGCGCATCGACGATGTGGACCTGCGCTTCGAGCCTTAAAGGTTTCCGTCTGCAACGGGCTGCCGGCCGAGCCGCAAAGCGGCCAAACTATGCGCCTGACATCGTTGCCCTCGGGCATAAGCTGCCCCGTACAGCCTACCCATCTCGCGATGAAGCGATGGAGAAGTTGTTGCAGTCCGCTGTGCAGAGCCGGGTCCATGCTCTTTGCTTTGACAATGTGGACCAACCCATCAGCGGTTCGGTTTTAGCAGGTTTATCAACCCATTGTATTAGCGAATGGCAACTCGGTTTTAGTGCGCGGTGACACCTTGAGGCGCACCGTCAATTCGAAGGAGCAATCAACTCGGCGTGGCGATATCGAGTGGTCCATCGATGAACTGGTAGCGGCGGGCGCTTTGGCACCCCGATCAACACGATCATCGATTCACGCACCATGGAAGTGGTCGAGATGATTCAGACCTTTGACCGGTCGTACGCCGCGCTGCCAGGGACGAGCGGTCAGAGCATTGCGCGGTTTGAGGCTTGATCGGATCGCTGCGGCGTTACCCTTGTACTTAAGCGGTAAACCGATCAAACTCGTCGAGTTATGATCAACCGAGCGCAAACTTTCTACTGCTCGATCGCGCTATTGGGCGCTTTGGCTCAGGCTGGCTGCACGGCGGATCGGCCGGATGCCCCTCTTTTACCTTCCGCTGATGCCGGTCCACTGGTTGCTGATGCCGGCGTTGTCAGCCACTTTGAACCCGATGCGCTGAGCACATGTGGCGACGGCGTGGTGCAGGCGCACGAACGCTGCGATGACGGCAATCGGTTGGATGACGACGGTTGCAATGGGTACTGCGGCATTGGCGCGGTTCAACTCGCTGTTGGAAGATCAAGCAGTTGCGCTAGAACGGCAAGCAAGCAGGTCTATTGCTGGGGAATGAACAATAAAGCTCAACTCGGGCTGTCGGATCGTCAAAACCGCGATCAGGCGACTTTGGTGCCGGGGGTTGAGGGCGCGATCGATTTAGGTGCAGGGATTGGGTTTTATTGTGCCTTGATGGAGACCGGGCGGGTCACCTGCTGGGGGGATTCGTCGTGGGGGGCACTCGGTTTTGGCAGCGGCCCGAGTAACTATGTGCCGCGTCTGGTTGAGGGCCTCTTCGATGCGGTGGCCCTGGGCGTTGGTTTCAGCCACAGTTGCGCCGTGCGAGTCGGTGGTGAGTTGGTGTGTTGGGGGAGGGATTCGAGCGCCATCAATGCCTGGAGCCCCCGTGGACAAGCCTCCCTGCGCGCACCCCTTCAAGTTCCTGAATTGCCGCCAATGGCATCGGTAGCACCCGGTTGGTATTACGCCTGCGCCTTGTCTTCCCAAGGTGCTCTTTACTGCTGGGCCTCGGGTGGCAGCAACGTGCACGAGTTCGCCCGCGGCGCGCCCCACATCGTCCCGGAGCTACCTCTGTTTTCGCGGGTCTTTGGAATTGGGCAGACCCTCTGTGCGCTGACTCCCGACGGTGAGACTTGGTGCGGCGGCCTGACGCAGCCCAGGGAAGGTGTAGGCGTCCGGCTGGTCGAGGGTTTGCAAAATGTCGCTGCGGTTGTGGGGCCTTTGCATCCGAACATTCGCCGATGTGCTCGACTCACTTCTGGTGACGTACGCTGTTGGAGTTTGGAAGAGGAGACTGAGAAACTCGAACTCGGTGAGCGTGTGCGTGATTTTCAAGTGAGCGGTTTTCTGAATCGTTTTCGCGGTTTTCAAATTGGCGGGTTAAAGAGCGCCGCATACTGGGGCTGTTGGCTCACAGAGAGCGGTAAAGTGCTGTGTAATGGCGG
>JAPKCE010000598.1 GCA_028823075.1 Myxococcota bacterium | reverse complement strand
TAACAAGAAAACTAGTGGCCTGGAGCGTGAGCAACGACGCCTTGCGCGCAACATAAAAACGCTGGGAGAAGCCAAAATCAACCGTAAACTGGCAAAGAAATTCTCCAAACGCCTAGGCGTTAACGAGGCTTTAATCGCTCAATTTAGCGCCCAACAAGTCCAACTAAAAGAGCGTATTTATCAACTCGGAGCGCAACTGCGCGTGCTCATCGATGGTGTGCAACTTGATGGGAAGTAATTTCTTGTTCAGGAAAATTCCGAGCTGAAGATTCTGAGTTGTCAGGTTTAGCATGACTATTGGCGCAACAGTCGGGTGAACAGTTCACCCTAGGTCTGTTTGCCAACACTTTGTTGGTCACCACCTCGGCTTACTCGGGAGTCCACCTTCAGGGTCGCGCCCCTTGCGGAAGAGTCTCGGGTTGACCTAGCTTCAAATTCAGTTGTCAGCCGATACTGGAGCGCTTCAATGACCCGCCTTTTCCTCCTCGCTTCGCTACTTCTGCCTCTTGGCTGTGCCGAACAGGTGATTGTGCGCGACAAGATTTCGACCTGCGGCAACGGACTGATCGAGGCCGGCGAAGCCTGCGACGACGGCAACGAAACAAGCACCGACGCCTGCACCGACGCTTGTAAAGTAGCGAAATGCGGCGACGGCACTTTGCGCGCCGACATCGACGACCGTTCTTTCCCTGAGTTTGAGGCCTGCGATGATGGTAACGACCAAGAGGACGACGCCTGTCTGACCGACTGCCGGCCGGCGAGCTGCGGCGATGCCATCATTCGCCAGGATTTGAGCCCGGACGACCTGGGTTTCGAGGCCTGCGATGACGGGAATAACGAACCGACCGACACCTGCGCTAGCTGTGCTTTAGCGCGCTGCGGCGACGCCATAATGCGCCTTGATCTAATCGAGGGTGATGAAGGCTTCGAGGCTTGCGACGACGGTAACGACGACGACTCCGACTTATGCTTGAGCACCTGCCAAACGGCGCGCTGCGGCGACTCGATTGTGGGACCCGGCGAGGGTTGCGACGATGGAAACGATGACCCCACCGACGGATGCAGGGCCTGCGTGCCCGCGAGCTGCGGTGATGGTGCCGTACAAGATGGCGAAATCTGCGACGACGGAAACGATGACAATGGCGACGCCTGCAGCGACTCTTGCGCCCCGGCGCGCTGCGGCGATGGGCTTCTCTATATCGATCGTGAAAACTGTGATGACGGAAACGCTGATGAGCTCGACGCCTGCCGCAACAATTGCGAACGGGCTCGCTGCGGCGATGGCGTGCGGCGCCGAGACCTCACCCCCGAAGACGAAGGGTTTGAGGAATGCGACGACGCAAACGAGGCGCTTGGCGATGGCTGTTCACCGGACTGCCAAAACGAGGCTTGCGGCAACGGCCGCCTCGACCACGGCGAGGCCTGTGATGACGGCAATGATAATGACAACGACGGCTGCACCGGTTCGTGTCGAGAGGCGGTCTGCGGCGACGGCATTTTACGCATCGGCGAGGAGCAATGCGACGACGGAAACCGTAACAACTTGGATGCCTGCACTAACGACTGCACCATCGCCCGCTGCGGCGACGGTTTTGTTTGGGGAGATCGTGAATTTTGCGACGACGGAAACCGCGACGATGTCGACGCCTGCACCAACTCCTGCGATGCGGCCCGGTGCGGCGATCAAATCGTGCGCATGGACTTGGCCCTGGGCGAAGTTGGCTATGAAGATTGCGACGATGGAAACCAGTTTAACGGCGATGATTGCTTGAACAACTGCGCCGCTGCGAACTGCGGCGATGGCGTTCGCCGGCTCGATGCAGCGCCGGAAGAAGCCGGGTTTGAAGAATGCGACGACGGAAACAACGCCGACGACGACGGCTGTGACAACCGATGCCGACGCGCTGTTTGCGGCAACGGC